>DATDMJ010000035.1:0-4099 GCA_036518855.1 Gaiellaceae bacterium
GTCGGCTTGGCCGACGACGCTTCCAGCCATCGCGCGCGCCAGCGTAGGTCGGGGCGCTGCGCGAGGACGCCGAGGCCCGAGCACGGCGCGTCGACGAGCGCGCGGTCGAACCCTGCGAGCTCCGGTGGCAAGGCTGTTCCATCCGCCTCGACGACCATCACGTCGCTGCGGCCCATGGCCACGAGGTTCTCACGCAGCTCGCGCACGCGGACCGGGTCGATCTCGACCGCGGTCACCTCGCCGCGGAGCTGTCCGGTCTTTCCCCCCGGCGCAGCGCAGAGGTCGAGGACGCGCTCCCCGGCCTCCGCGCCGACGCAGAGGCCGGCGAGCTGAGAGCCGCGGCTCTGCGGCCAGACCCTTCCCTCCGCCACGAGCCTCTCGTCCACGCGCTCCACGCGGTAGGCACCCGGAACCTCTGTCGCCTCGACCCCTGGGGGTGGATCGCCGGCGACGAGCCGGATCGCGGTCTCGAGCGGCTCGTTCATCGCGCGCATGAGCGCGAGCGCCCCGTCCTCCCCGAGCACGCGGACGAAGACGCCGTGGATCCAGTCGGGATACGACTCCTTCAGCGGCCCCTCGGGCAGGGCGTCGAGAAGCGCCCCGATCCCGTCGGTGAGCCGCCGCATGACGGCATTCGTGAACGGGACGGCCCGCTCGAGCCGGGCGGCCCGGACGAGCTCGACCGACTCGTTGACAGCCGCGTGCGTCGCGGTGTCGGTGTAGCCGAGCTGGTAGGCGCCGAGGCGAAGGGCGGCGCACACCGGGGGGTCGAGCTTCCGTACCGGCCGCCGGCCCAGCGTCTCGATCGCGTGGTCGAGAGTCCGCACGCGCTGCACCGAGCCGTAGGCGAGCCGTTGCGCGAAGGCGCGCTCCCGTTCGTCGAGGCCCTCGGCTGCGCCGCGGAAGGCACGGTCGGCGTATGCACCGTCCTCGAAGACGCGCAGCAGCACCTGGTACGCCGCACGGCGAGCGGGCGTGATCACGAGCGGCAGACGAAGATCGCCCACCCCATGACAGCGCGCTCCCAGGCGACATACCGGCTACGGGCCGCGGCGCCGCGGGCTCGGAAATCCCCGGCCTGCGGGTGATCGGGGTGCTCGACGAGCCATTCGTCGAGAGCCAGCCAGTGGAGCGACTCGTAGCGATCCCAGTCGTCCTCGGAGGAGGCGATGAGCGACACGACTCGGGCGCCCGTCGACTCCACTCGCACGATCGTCTCGGGGAGCGGGAGCCACTCGCCTTCGTCCGTCCGCTCCTCTCCGTCGGGCGCGGGCGGCAACGGCCAGACCCGCCAGTACGGCTCCCCGATCGCGAGCAGCGGCGCCACGGGACGCAGCCGCTCGAGAGTCGGCACAAGGCCGCCGTAGGCGAACGTGGCGCCGATGCAGAGTGCGGCGTCGTAGCGGCCCACCTCGTAGGTCGCGGCGTCCGCCTCGACGATCTCGATCCGATCCTCGAGACCGGCGGCCGCCGTGCGCTCGCGTGCCGCCGACACGAACTCCGGCGCGCGCTCGACGCACGTCAGCCGACAGCCGAACGTCTCGGCGAGGATGAGTGCCGGCCCGCCTCTTCCGGACGCGATGTCGAGGACATGCGAGTCCGGGCCGAGGCCGAGCCGCGCCCCGAGCTCACGGATCTTCTCCGGGCTCGTCGGGTTCTGGAGCTCGTGCTCCGCCTCGACGACGGCGTGCCACCAGGTCATCTGCGCCCGCGCAGATAGGCGTCGTAGTCCATCCGCCGACCGCCGGCGGGCTGCACCTCGACCGGCTCGAAGGAGCCGTCCTCCGCCACGCGCGCCCGCCACACGATCAGATCGCCGAGCCGCGCGCCGATGTGCGGCGAGAGCGCACGAACCCGGTTCACGAGCTCGCTCGCGGGTGCCTCGGGATCGAGCTCGCGATCCTCGGGACGGATCTTCTCCGCGTACGTGACGCCGTCCTCGGCCTGAGCCTCGAATACGGGGTCGGCTTGGACGAGCACAGAGTCCAACAAGACGGCCGCGATGTCGGCTGCTCGCGCATAGAGAGCGCCGGCGTCGTCGTCAGGGAGGATCGGGAACGCTCGCTGCGCCGCAATCGGCCCAGCGTCGAGCGCCTCGACGGTGCGGTGGATCGTGACGCCGGTCTCCTCGTCGCCGGCCATGAGCGCACGCTCCACCGGGGCCGCACCGCGCCAGCGAGGCAAGAGCGACGGATGGACGTTGAGCCAGAGCGCGCGCTCGAGCAGGCCGTTCGGGATCAGGAGCCCGTAGGCGCAGACGACGACGGTGTCGGCGTCGAGCTCGACCGACCCGTCGAGCCGCTCTGGCTGCGTCACCGGAATTGCGAGCCGTTCCGCCACGTCCTTCGCAGGCGTTGCTCCCATGCGACGGCCGCGGCCACGCGGCTGGTCGGGTCGCGTCAGCAGCTGAACGACATCGTGCCGATCGGCCAGACGCTCGAGCACGTCGGCGCCGAAGGGTGCGCTCGCGGCAACCGCGATGCGGGCCATTACCCGATGACGATGCGGGGCCGCAGGCTTGCGAGCGCCTCGCGCCGCGCCTCGGGCGTCGTGCGGTCGAGGATCAGCACTCCGTCGAGGTGATCGGACTCGTGCTGGGCCACGCGCGAGTACGGCTCCTCGAGCTCGTAGTGCACTTCGGCACCGTTCTCGTCCTGACCCACGATCGTGATCGTCGTCGACCGCTCGACCGGGAGATGCACGCCCTGGATCGAGAGGCAGCCCTCGTCGTCGACGGTCTTCACCTCGCTCCACTCGGTGATCTCCGGGTTGGCCAGCGCGACCGTCTCGTCCTCGGCGGCCTGGAAGACGAACACGCGCTGCAGGACCCCGACCTGCGTCGCGGCGAGGCCGATTCCGTTGGCGTCGACCATCAGCTGCTTCATCCGGTCGACGAGCCGGCGAAGGTCGTCGTCGAACTCCTCGACCGGGCGCGCAGTCATCTTCAGCGCGGCGTCCGGGTACTGGCGGATCTGCGCGAGGGCGAGCCGACGCCGCGCGGCCTGCTCCGGATCGAGCTGCTCCTCCTTGACCTGTCCCTCGATCTCCGCCATGGAAAGGCGGACTGTACCCTCGCGACGATGGATCCCAGGACGTTGAAGGAGCTCATGGGCCAGGGCGCCACGCAGCCCGAGACCCCGCGCGAGCGGCACGAGCGCGAGACCCTCGAGGCAGATCTCGAGTCGAGCCCGGTGCGCGGCAAGCCGATCCGGCAGCGGATGCGCAACTTCCGACCCGACGCCGAGTCCGGAATACGCGCGCTCGGCGGTCCCACGGCCTGGATGCGCAGGCTGCGCGCGATCGAGGACGCGGTCGATCAGCACGAGCGCCAGCTCGGCGAGGCGTGGCAAGCGCTCGCCGCCGAGATCGCGGACCCCGCGGAGTTCGCGGCTGCCTGGCGCGAGGTCGCGGCGAGCTGGAGCTTCGCCGTGGTGAACGAGCTGACCGAGCGCCACAACCGCAACTTCCCGGTCGAGGCGCGGCTGCCGATGGATCCTCGCACCCGCGACTTCGTCCGTCTCAACGGCCGCTCCTACCAGCGCGAGCCGTTCGACGAGGGCTGGATCCTCGCGCGCTTCCCGCCCGACCGGGCGGCGGCTGTCGCAACATGATCAGGCCCGTGCGGCCCGAGGACGCCGAGGAGCTCGCGGCGCTCTACGCCGCGAACCGGGACTTCCTCAGACCGTTCGAGCCGGTCCGCCCGCCCGAGTTCTTCACCGCGGAGGGCCAGCTCGCGCGGCTCGAGCGGCAGCACGCAGACGACACGCATCCCTTCGCGATCCTCGACGGCGACGCGATCGCCGGCACGATCAACGTCTTCCACATCGTCCGCGAGGCGCTCCAGGGCTGCACGATCGGCTACTGGATCGACGGCCGCAGGAATGGTCGCGGCCTGGCGACCGGCGCGGTCGGCGAGGTGGTGGCCTACGTGTTCGGCGCGCTCGGCCTGCACCGCGTCGAGGCGGCGACCCTCGTGGACAACGTCGCCTCGCAGCGCGTGCTCGAGAAGAACGGCTTCGACCGGATCGGTCTCGCGCGCGGGTTCCTCCGCATCGCCGGCGACTGGCGCGACTTCTATCTCTTCCAGCGGATCGCCGAC
>DATDMJ010000036.1:0-42783 GCA_036518855.1 Gaiellaceae bacterium
CATTCTCGCCTCCGAGATCTACTTCGAGCCGGGCTTGCGAGCTCGGGTGCGCGCGTACCTCGAAGCCGTGCGTAACGTCGCCACGATCATCAAGTCCTACCCGCCGGAGCTGCAGCGCGACTACGGCCTGACGGACGACCCCGTGATCGACGCATCCGAGATGAAGCGCCTTGCCGACGCGATGGCTGCCGCCGACGAGTCGAGAACGGTGATTCTCGACGAGGTCCGCGCCAACGTCGGCGGGGCCTAGGCGGAGATTCGCGTCCGCCGCCCCGCCTACGATCGAGCCGTGGCGGACGAAGACCGCGAGAGCCCGGAAGAACGACGAAACCGGGAGCTGATCGAGCTTCTCAACGAGCTCCGAGTCGCGCTTCCCGGGGTGCAGGTGCTCTTCGCGTTCCTGCTCGCGATTCCGTTTGCGAACGGGTTCCCGAAGCTGAGCGACCTCGACCGGAACGTCTACTTCGCCGCACTTCTGGCGACCATGGTCTCGACGGCGCTGCTGATCACGCCGAGCGCGTACCACCGCTTCGTCTTCCGGCACGGCGACAAGGAACAGCTGCTCGAGACTTCGAACCGCCTCACGATCGCCGGGCTCGGCGTCCTCGCGATCGCGATGACGTGCAGCCTCTTCGTGATCACGGACTTCCTCTTCGCCTGGACGATGACGATCGTCGTCACCGTCGTGACCGCGCTCACCTTCGGACTCTTCTGGTACGCGCTGCCGCTCACGCGTCGCGCACAGCTCGAGGCCGAACGGAACCGCTAGCCGGCCGCTGGCCGAAACGAGAGAATTGCGAGGTGGACGTAGACCAGCGGCGCCGCGCCCGCAACGAGGTGCTCTTTCGGGAGGTCAACGAACGGATCGTCGAGCTCGAATCGGGCCTCGGGGGCTACGACCAGGACGACTCGCTGCTGATGAGCTTCGTCTGTGAGTGTCCGCGCGAGGACTGCAGCGAGATGATCGAGATCGCCCGCGGCCAGTACGAGGCAGTGCGGAGCGATCCGCGCCGCTTCCTCGTCCTTCCGGGCCACGAGGACGGCGACATCGCCCGCCTGATCGAACGGCATGACGGTTACTGCATCGTCGAGAAGGTGGACGCCGCCGGCGCGGTGGCGGCCGAGGAGGATCCCCGGACCTAAAGGATCTCGCCCGCGAGCCGATCCGTCTTGCAGGAGGACCGGGGCGACTCCGAGCTCCCTTCCCGGAGTACAGGGCCTTGGGCGGGTGCCGCAGCCTTCCGGGGCCCCGCTCCGGTCCTCCGAGCCCTAGTCGGCGAGCTGCATGCCCTCGATCGCGAGCTCCAGGCTCTCGATCGCGACGTCGTTGCCGTGGGCGTTGAAGTCCGGGCCGTCGTACTTCGCCGGGAGCGCGTTGCTGAAGTTCCAGCGAGCGACCGGCAGGCCGCTCTGGTCGCGGAGGATCACGGAGACGTTGCGGCGGTCGAGGTCGCCGTCGGCCACCCCGCGCCACCACTGGAAGAGCGTCCGGTCGGCGCTGAAGCCCCGACGCAGGACCAACGGGCCGTACGTGACGCGTCCCGGCAGCCGCCGGCTGGTGTTCTGCCGCTCGCTGCCCTCGCGGTACTCGGCGACCTCGATCCGCCCCTCGGGCACGTCGACCTCGGTGAAGCCGCCGACGGCGGTTCCGTCGATCTCGACGACGAAGTTGAAGTTGAGGTACGGGTCGTGTCGGGCCTCAGGCATCGTGGGGCACCTCCAGGTAGGGGATGTCGCGGTAGGCCGCGAGGTCGTGGCGGATGGCGCGCCGGCGCCGCTCGCCGTCATCCGTGCGCCAGGTGACGACGACTGCGAGCTCGGCGGGCTCTTTCCGCCCGAAGAAGGATGCGGTGCGGTCGAGGAAGACGCGGACGCGGCGGTGCGGGCCGAGGAACTCGAGCCGGCGGAAGACCTGCAGCCGGTCGATGCGGCGGTCGCCTCCGAGGCCGTTCAGCGGCTGGTCGAATCGCACGCGGACGTGGTGGGCGGGAACGTCGCCGAGGTTCTCGACGACGAGGAACAACAGCCCGCGCTCGAATTCGACGTCCAGGATCACGTCCGCGTCGCGCACAGGCTGAGTCTAGTTCGCAGGTTTCGGCGCAAGCCCCGGGCGAAATGTCCGAGACGTGAGCTCGGACGGCCGGCGGCACCAGGAGCAGACGCGGATCGTGCTGCGGCCGGTCGGCAGCGGCCTGCCGCTCGGATTCTTCTCGTTCTCGATCGGGATGCTGCTGCTCGGCTGCGCGGCGATGGGCTGGATTCCCGCCTCGGAGCAGAAGGACGTCGGCCAGCTCCTGATCGCGTTCGTCTTTCCGCTCGAGCTCGTCGCGACGATCTTCGCGTTCCTGGCCCGGGACACGCTGGGCGCGACGACGCTCGGGCTGTTCACGACCTCGTGGCTCGCGTTCGGGTGGGCCTTTCGCTCCTCGCCGCCCGGGTCGACGAGCATCACCCTCGGGATCTACCTCTTCGGATTCGCGGCTGTGGTCATCCTGCTCGCCGCGCTCTCGACGATGGGCAAGCCGTTCTTCTCGGTGCTGCTCGCACTGGCCGCGACGCGGATGATCCTCGCGGGGCTCTACGAGGTCGGCGGCGCCGGGAAGACCGCGTACAGGGTCTCGGGCGGGTTCGGGATCGCACTGACTGCGCTCGCGCTCTACGGCGGCCTCGCGCTCGCGCTCGAGGACGCGCGGCAGCGGGAGCTCTTGCCCTTGTTCCGGCGCGGGGCCGCGGCGCAGTCGTTCGACGGGTTCGAGACCCAGCTCGAGCGCCTCGAGGCCGAGCCCGGCGTGCGGCACCAGCTCTAGACCGCGAACAGGCGGTACCGGACCGTGTCGACGAACTCGATCGGCCGCTCCTGCGCCTCGGCGAGCCGGCGTCTGACCGCGGCCGGGAGCCTCAGGTTCTCCCAGCTGTCGGCTTCCTCGATCGCTTCAGCGGGATCGTCGAAGCGCTCGACGACGTGCCTGCGGGCGCTGCGCAGGTGGCGGAGCAACCCTTCGGACTCGACCTGCGCCACGCCCTCGTTCATCGCTGCCACGACCTCCGCGAACCTCTGCGTGTCGATAAAGCCGAGCCCGCGCGCCCCGGCGCGGACCGCCATGTCGAGCCCGAGCGGATGGACGTCGAGCACGCGCCCTCCCGGGACGACCGACCGCTGGATGTTGCGCAGGACGTTCACGACGTCCTCCGTCTCCACTCATCAGAGGGACCAGCTGAAGAGGGCAAGGTCGAACTTGCGCCTGGGCAGGTCGATCTCTGCGGCATCTCCCGCTTCGAAACGCACGCGTCCGCGGAGGTTCCTCGGCGTCTCGGCGCGCGCGACCTCGACCGCCTCGTCGTCGGGGTCGAATCCGAAGACTTGCGCTCCCGCCTCCGCGCAGGCGAACGAGAGCCGTCCGTAGCCGCAACCAACATCGAGCACCTGACGCTCGCGGAGATCCACCAGACCGCGGATCGTCTCGAGCTCGACGCCGTCGGGGTCGACGACCATCGCCACGAATCGACCCTATCCCAGTAGGCTCACGGCGTGGCAGTGCTCACGTCGCAGGCCGAGCGGTCGGACGCGTTCGAGCAGCGCCGCACGCGGATGGAGGAGCTCGTCTCGGAGCTGCGCGAGCGAACCGCGCAGGTCGCCCAGGGCGGCGGCGAGAAGGCGCTCGAGAAGCACCGCTCGCGCGGCAAGCTGACGGCCCGCGAGCGGATCGACCGGCTGCTCGACCCGGACAGCGCCTTCCTCGAGCTCTCGACGCTCGCCGCGTGGGAGATGTACGACGGCCAGGCGCCCGGCGCTGGAATCGTCACCGGGATCGGCGTGATCGAGGGCCGCGAGTGCGCCCTCGTGGCCAACGACGCGACGGTCAAGGGCGGCACCTACTTCCCGACCACGGTCAAGAAGCACCTCCGCGCGCAGGAGATCGCCGAGCAGAACCGCCTACCCTGCGTCTACCTCGTCGACTCGGGCGGCTCCTTCCTGCCGCTGCAGGCCGAGGTGTTCCCCGACCGCGACCACTTCGGACGGATCTTCTACAACCAGGCGCGCCTGTCGGCAGCCGGGATCCCGCAGATCGCGTCGGTGATGGGCTCGTGCACGGCGGGCGGCGCGTACGTCCCCGCGATGAGCGACGAGACGATCATCGTCAAGGGCACGGGGACGATCTTCATCGGCGGCCCGCCGCTGGTGAAGGCCGCGACCGGCCAGGAGGTGACCGCGGAGGAGCTGGGCGGCGCGGACGTCCACGCGCGGCTCTCCGGCGTGGCCGACCACTACGCGACCTCCGACGAGCACGCGCTCGCGCTGGTGCGGGAGATCGTCCGCAACCTCGACCTGCCGCCGAAGGACCCGCCGTGGGAGCTCGCCCGGCCCGAGCCGCCCGCGGCCGACCCGGACGAGCTCTACGGCCTGATCCCGAACGACTTCCGCGAGCAGGTCGACCCGCGGGAGCTGATCGCCCGCTTCGTCGACGGCTCCCGGTTCCACGAGTTCAAGGCGCTCTACGGCGAGACGCTCGTGACCGGCTTCGCCCGGATCGAAGGCTTTCCGGTCGGGATCCTCGCGAACAACGGCGTCCTCTTCGGGGAGTCGGCGGCGAAGGGAGCGCACTTCGTCGAGCTCGCGTGCAAGCGGCGCGTGCCGCTCGTGTTCCTGCAGAACATCACCGGCTTCATGGTCGGCAAGGAGTACGAGGCGGGCGGAATCGCCCGAGACGGGGCAAAGCTCGTGACCGCCGTCGCCTGCGCCGACGTGCCGAAGTTCACCGTCATCGTCGGCGGCTCGTTCGGAGCCGGCAACTACGGAATGTGCGGCCGCGCCTACTCGCCGCGGCAGCTCTGGATGTGGCCGAACGCGCGCATCTCGGTGATGGGCGGCGAGCAGGCTGCGACCGTCCTGACGATGGTCGGCGACGCCGATCCCGACGAGATCCGCGCGAAGTACGAGGCGGAAGGCAACCCGTACTACTCGACCGCCCGGCTCTGGGACGACGGGATCATCGACCCGCAGGACACGCGCCGCGTGCTGGCGCTCGGGATCTCGGCCGCGGTGAACGCCGGGATTCCGGAGACGACCTTCGGCGTTTTCCGCATGTAGATGGGCTACTCGATCACCCACGTCGACGAGATCGAAGGCGCCGGCCCCGGCGGCTCGGTGCGGTTCGTGCGGCGCGTGCTCGGCGTCGAGGCGTTCGGGATCAACTGGTTCGAGATCGCGCCGAACAGTGAGGGCCGCGAGCACAACGAGGAGGATTCGGGGCAGGAGGAGGTCAACGTCGTCATCCGCGGGTCGGGCATCTACCGCATCGACGGCGAGGAGGTGCCGGTTGCAGCGGGGACGTTTCTGCGGTTCGATCCCGGGACGACGCGCGTGCCGGTCGCAGGACCGGAAGGGTTGACCATGATTGCCGTAGGTGCGAGACGCGGGAGCTACGAGCCGAGGGGGCCGTTTTGAACCACACGCTGGAGCTGACAGACGAGGAGCTGCGTCTGTTGCAGGCGGCGCTGCACTCGTACCTGGACGACTTCGGGCACGAGGAGGCGGACGTGCTGCGCATGATCAAGGAGCTGGCGGCGAAGCTGCCCACACCCGGCGTGCCTGACGATTGACCGTCCGGCTGCTGCTCTGGAGTCTGGCCGACTCGAAGACGAGCGTCGACGAGCTCCGCGCGAAGCTGCCCACGCTTCCTGAGGGCGACCACTGGATCTCCGATCCTGCCGGCGAGCGCTTCGGCCTGATCTCGTACTCCGGCTCGGATGACGGCCTCGAGCAGGCCCGCGAGCTGATCGGCAAGGACCCCGAGATCGGCGAGGAATTCGAGCTAGAGCACTAGCTTCTCGGGGAAACTCGCCCCGTCCTCGAACCGCCCGAGACGGTACGGGGTGAGGTCGAGGCTCGGGCTCTCGCCCAGGATCTCCTCGGCCAGGGCGCGACCCACCGCGGGCGACTGCATGAAGCCGTGGCCCGAGAAGCCGCAGGCCGCGTAGACGGCGTCGGCAACCTTCCCGAGGATCGGGTGCGCGTCCGGGGTCATGTCGTAGAGGCCGGCCCAGGAGCGCTCGATGGTGGCTTCGGCCGAGGGCGGATAGCGATGGTGAAGGCGGGCGAGCCGGTCCGGGATCAGCGCCTCGTCGACGACCTCGTCGAAGCCCCACCGCGGCTCTGGATCGGTCATGGCAAGCACGAGCTTGTCGCCGCGGCGGCGGAAGTGGAAGCCGTTCTCGGCCTCGAGCACCATCGGTAGGCCCTCGGGAAGCTCGAGCGGCCCGGTCTCGAGCAGCTGGCGGCAGAGCGGGCGGATCGGCAGCTCGACACCGCGCTTCGCGGCTACCTCGGGCGACCACGGGCCGCACGCGATTACCAGCACATCCGCCTCCAGCGTCGCCGCGTCCGTTCGCTCGCGCACCTCGACGCCGAGCTTCAGCGCTCGACGGACGAGCTCGCGCGTCACCGCGGGCGGATCGGCGATCCCGTCGGTCGCGCAGTTGACCGCGCCGAGGAGGTCGTCCGTGCGGAGCCCTTCGACGAAGCTCGGATCCACTCGCTCGACCGGCACGCCGAGCTCGGCCTGCAGCTCGCGGCGCTGCTCGAGCTCGGCCAGCCCCTCCTCCGTGGTCGCGAGGAAGAGGTAGCCGACCTGCTCGAAGAGCGGCGCGCCGAGCTCCTCGAAGAAACGGATGCTCGCCTGCGCCAGCCGCACCTCGGCCGCCGTCGAGAACTGCTGCCGGACACCGCCCATCGCCTTCGAGGTCGCTCCCGCAGCGACGCCCTTCCGATCCGCGAGCACGACGTCGCGGGCTCCGAGCGAGGCGAGGTGGTACGCGACCGAGGCGCCCATGGCGCCCGCGCCGGCTACAAGGATCCGAGCCACTCGTCCAGCTCTTGCCTCTCGCGGTCGTCGAGCCGCCGCAGGGGGCCGCGCACGTCCTCGCGCACCGGGACCCCCCGCCGGCCGAGGACGTACTTCGCCGCCGCCTGGAACGGATAGCGGTCCAGCATCGCCCGGAGCTCACCGACGCCGCGCAGCTCCACGACCCGCTCCGGAAAGACCGACGCGAGGCCCGACACCGCGCCGGCCGCGCCGGGGACCGGCAGCAGCTCTTCCGCCCCGACGAAGACGTCGAGCCCTTCGATCAGGTACGGCTGGACCGCCTCCAGCGGCTTGTCGGAGACCTTCATCCCGGCGAGGTTCGGTGCCGTTTCGCGCAAGCGCTCGACCACGCTCACGGGCACCGCGTAGCCACTCCGCGCCTTCAACTCGTAGACGTAGAAGGGCAGCGGCTCGGCGGCGCGCGCGGCCGCGGCGAAGTGCTCGAACAGCGCCGCGTCGTCGTAGGCGTAGTACGGCGGCCCGATCACGGCTACCCCTGCGGCACTCGAAGCCGCAGCGTGCTTCGCCAGCGCGACCGTCTCGGCCGTCGTCTGCGCCCCCGCGTGGACGATCACCGGCAACGGCCCGTCCAGGAACAGCTCCGCAGCGCGGCGGCGCTCGGCGGCCGAGAGCAGGATCCCTTCCCCGGTCGTCCCGAGCGCGAGGATCCCGTCGAGCCCGCCTGCGGCGAGAAAGTCCAGGTACGGCCGAAAGGCCTCCTCGTCGAGTGCGGCGCCGTCGTCGCGGAGTGGCGTGACGGCTGCCGCGAGCGCTCCGCGCAACATCTCTTCACTCTACGATGCGGCCCCATGGCAGCGCTCCGCTCACAGCAAGCGGGAGACGTCCTGTGGATCACGATGTCGAGGCCCGAGCAGCGCAACGCGTTCGACGCAGCGCTCATCCAGGAGCTGACCGAGGCGTTCTCCGCCGTCGGCGATGACGTGCGCGCAGTGGTGCTCGCCGGTGAGGGTGCGAGCTTCTCGGCGGGCGCCGATGTCGAATGGATGCGCGCCGCGGTCGAGCTGAGCTACGAGGAGAACGTCGCCGACGCTCGGCGGCTGCGGAAGATGCTCGAGTCGATCGACTCCTGCCCGGCGCCGGTGATCGCCCGCGTCCAGGGGCACGCCCTGGGCGGCGGCTGCGGGCTCGTCGCGTGCTCGGACATCGTCGTCGCGCATCCGGATACGCACTTCGCGTTCGCCGAGGTCAAGCTCGGGATCATCCCGGCGGTCATCTCGCCGTTCGCGATCGCGAAGATCGGCCCAAGCGCGGCGCGGCGGTACTTCATGACCGGAGAGCGCTTCGGCACGGCGACCGCGCTGCGGATCGGCCTCGTGCACGAGGTCTCCGGGGATCTCGACGAGGTGGTCGCGCGCCTCCTCGGCGAGCTCCGCACCGCCGGGCCGGAGGCTGCTCGGCACGCCAAGAAGCTCGTGCTCGAGCGGCCGGACGGGCTCGGGACCGAACGGAGAATCGCCCAGCGCCGGACGAGCGACGAAGGGCAGGAGGGCCTGCGCGCCTTCATCGAGAAGCGCAAGCCTTCTTGGTATTTGTAAACAAGGTTTTTCCCTCTTTCAATCGGGTAGCCCCGCGCAGTCAAAGGAGAAGGGGGGAAACACATGTCACGCAAGTACCTGGCGACGGTCGTTGCCCTCGTCGCGGTCGCAGCGCTCGCATTTGCTGCGACGGCGACGGGTTCGGGCAGCGCCACGCAGTCGCGGTCGAAGATCGCCGCGACCGGAAGCACCCAGCAAGTCGGATTGGTGAACGTGCGGGTCACCATCCAGCGCTTCGTCAAGCGCGGACGGCATCTCTACGCCGTCGGGACGACGACCGCGAAGTTCAACCCGGTCGCCGCCCGGCCCGATCTGCCGACCGCCACGGCGACCAGGCGGTTCACCGCACGCGTTCGCTCGCTCAAGGCGCTCCAGTCATCGACGCGCATCTGCTCGGTTCTCGAGCTGACGCTCGCGCCGACGCACCTGAACCTGCTCGGGCTGATCGTGGACCTGTCGCAGGTCCACCTCGTGATCACGGCCGACTCGCAAGGGGGTCTTCTCGGGCGGCTGCTGTGCTCGCTCGGTGGCGGGGGACAGCAAGCGCAGGCGCTGAAGGCACAACGCCTGACGAAGGCCGCGCATCGGAGCGGCCTCTCGACGAAGGGCGTCCAAATGGGCGTGCCGCTCTACCAGACGAGCTCCGGGTCGATCACCACGAAGGCCACGGACTCGCCCCTGACGATCTGCTCGATCCTCGACCTGACGCTCGGGCCGCTGGATCTGAACCTGCTCGGCCTGATCGTGCACCTCGATCAGGTCCACCTGACGATCACCGCCGATTCCGAGGGCGGCATCCTCGGTCAGCTCCTGTGCGGGATCGGAGGGGGCAGCCCTTCGGGGTAGCACCCTCGCCGCGGGACGGCCTGGGATGCCCGGGCCGTCCCGCTTCTCATTAGCCTCTTCACGTGTCCATCGGGAAGCTGCTGGTTGCGAACCGCGGCGAGATCGCCCTGCGCGTCTTCCGTGCCTGCCGCGAGCTTGGGATCGCAACGGTGGCGGTGGCGCCCGAGGACGATCTCGGCTCGCTGCACGCGCGCTCAGCCGAGGAGACCGTGGAGATCTCCTCCTACCTCGAGGCGGGCGAGCACATCCGCGCCGCGCGGGAATCGGGCGCCGACGCGATCCATCCCGGCTACGGCTTCCTCGCCGAGAGCGCCGACTTCGCGGCCGCGGTCGAGGCGGCGGGGCTCGTCTGGGTCGGGCCGTCGCCGGAGGCGCTGCGGGCCGGCGGGGACAAGCTCGAGGCGAAGCGAATCGCGCGCGAGGCCGGCGTCCCCGTCGTTCCGGAAGGCGAACCGGACGAGATCGGGTTCCCGCTGATCATCAAGGCAGCGGCCGGCGGAGGCGGGCGCGGCATGCGCGTGGTGCGCGAGCGGTCCGAGCTGGACGAGGCGCTCGCCGCAGCATGGCGGGAGGCGAGAGCCGCCTTCGGCGACGACAGGGTCTTCTGCGAGCGCTACGTCGAGCGGCCGCGGCACGTCGAGATCCAGCTCCTCGCTGACGGGCACGGCGCGGTGATCGCGCTCGGCGAGCGTGAGTGCTCGGTGCAGCGGCGCCATCAGAAGGTGCTCGAGGAGTCGCCGTCACCCGCGCTCGGCCCCGAGCTGCGCGAGCGGATGAGCGACGCCGCGGTCGCGTTCGCGCGGGCGATCGGCTACCGCAGCGCCGGCACGGCCGAGTTCATGCTCGACGGCCTCGACTGCTGGTTCCTCGAGCTGAACGGCCGGATCCAGGTCGAGCACCCCGTCACTGAGCTCGTCACCGGCGTCGACCTTGTCAAGGAGCAGCTCCGAGTCGCCGAGGGCGAACCGCTCCAAGTAACAGACTGTTACTTGCAGGGTCACGCGGTGGAGGTGCGGCTCTACGCCGAGGACCCGCGGACGTTCCTGCCGCAGAGCGGGCGCGTCGACCGGCTGCGGCTGCCCTCAGGGATCCGCGTCGACGCGGGCGTCGAGGAGGGCGACGAGGTCGGCATGCGCTACGACCCGCTGATCGCGAAGCTGATCGCCCACGGGCCGACGCGCGACGACGCGCTCGACCGGCTCGGGGCGGCTCTTGACGAGACCCGGGTCGAGGGTGTCGTGACGAACCTCCCGTTCCTGCGTTGGCTCGTCGCACACCCGGCGCTGCGTGCCGGCCGGACGACGACGGCCTTCCTCACGGACAACCCGCCGCTCTCCGCGCCGCCGATCCGCGTGCCGGATGGGCCGTGGACCGGCGCCTTTCGCCTCAACCTCCCCCCTCCTCCACCGGCCCCGCCGCCCGATCCGGACGTCGCGGCACAGGAACATGCGGGCGGAGAGCAGAGCACGCTGGCCGCGCCGATGCCGGGGACCGTGATCCGCGTTCTCGTCGGCGACGGCGACGCCGTCAAGCCGCGACAGCCGCTCGTCGTGCTCGAGGCGATGAAGATGGAGACGCCCGTCGTCTCGCCCTACGAAGCGGTCGTCCGCGCCGTGCACGTGAGCGAAGGCGACCGGGTCGCAGGCGGCGAGCTCCTGGTCGAGCTCGAGGAGTAGCCGAAGACGCTCGCTTGCGACCCCGCCCACGGGTTTCTATTGAGTCCACGCAAACGCCGCGGCGCCGCGACCAAGGGCCGATGATCCCGGTTGGTGCGAGCCGAGGAAGGCCCGTCCATGGAGGACCCGCCTCTCCACGCGGGGCCGGTTGGGTGCGTCGCATGCTCTCCCCTGAGTAAAGCTCCGGCGCCCAGGGCCATCCGGCCCCGCCCCTACCTCCGCGTGGTTCCGTGCCGCACCGGTTCGGGACGATCACGCCGTGAGCGCGGCAGTCGAGCTCGTGCCAGCCTTGCCGGTGCGGCCGTTAAAACAGCTTCTGCAGCTTCATCGCCTGCCCCATGTCCCCTTTGACCTTCAGCTTCCCGGACATGTAGGCGGCGGTGGGGTTCTGCTCGCGGCGGGCGATCTTCATGAACGTCTCCGAAGAGGTCGAGATCGTGCAGTCGGCATCGCCCGCGCCGTCCTCGCTGACGGAGACCCTGCCGTCGTCGACGTCGACGAACCAGTTGCCGGAGCCGTCGATCTCGAAGCGGTAGGCCGCGGTCAGCCCAGCGGCCTTGGCCGGGTCAACTCGCGACTCCAGGGTCTCGAAGAACTCGCGTGGGCTGTCCACGGCGCGAGCCTACACGGGAGGACGGCAGGAGCACAGCGAGCACGAATCCAGGCACGGCAGCAGCAGCCGCGGCGTACATCGCCGCCTGGAGATCGACCGAGTCGGCGACCGCCCCGAGCCCCACCGCGGCGATCCCGCCGAGGCCGATCGAGAGGCCGATCGAAAGGCCGGACGCCATCCCGATCCGCCGGGGCAGGTACTCCTGGCTCATGACCATCGTGACCCCGAAGGTGCCGATCACGCAGACGCCGACCAGCGCGAGCGCGACCGCGCCCACGGCGCCGCCGACGATCACGTAGACGAATGCGAGCGGCGCGACGAGGGCCATGCTCACGATCACCACGGGCCGCCGTCCGACGCGATCCGCGATCGGGCCGGCCGCGAGCGTGCCGATCCCGCCGGCGAGCAGCATCAGCGAGAGCAGATGGCTGCCGTACGACTTCGAGTTGCCGAGCGAAACTTCCCACAGGGGAACGAACGTGATCAGCCCGAACCAGGCGACGCTGCGGAAGGCGATCACTCCGAGGAGCATCGCGAGCGCGCCCGGCCGGTCGGTCCCGCCGCCCGCGAGCTCCGAACCTCGCTCCGGCACGAAGCTCCGCAGGAACGGGACGACCGCGAGCAGCACGGCCGCGACGGCGAGGGACGGCACCGCGAGCAGCAGGCCGCCCGTCAGCCCGAACGCCAGCACGAGCGGAGTCGCCACGGTCGGCCCGAGCGCGTAGCCGAAGTTGCCGCCGACCGAGAAGAGGCTCATCCCGCTCGCCCGCTTCCGGCCCGACGCGTACGCAGCGAACTTCGAACCCTCCGGGTGGTACGCCGCGACCCCCAGCCCCGAGACGACGACGAGCAGCAGCACGAGCCAGTACGAGGGCGAGGCGGCGGCGACCGCGATCCCGATCCCGGCGACCGCGACCCCGGTCGGCAGGAGCCAGAGCGTGCCCCGCCGGTCCGACCAGGCGCCGAACAAGGGCTGGATCAGGGACGACGAGAACGCCGAGGCGAGCATCAGCGTCGCGGCGAGCGTGTACGAGAGGCCGAAGCGGTCGACGAAGAACGGCAGCAGCGCCGGCAGGGCGCCGTTGGCGAAATCCGTCGCGCCGTGGCCCACGGACAGGACGGCCATCGCCTTTGTGTCGAGCTCGGCCCGCACGGGCCGAGGGTATCTAGGCGGCGGTTCTAGCCGTGGACTCGGCCAGGTGCTCGTCGATCAGTGCGTGCGCGAGCTCCCACTGGGCCCGCGCGAGCTGGACGCGGTTGCGCTCGATCGCCGCCGGCGGCGAGCCGGCGGCGCGCAGCTCCTGGCGCTCCGTCACGAGCTCTGCGATCCGGCCTGCAAGGGACTCCACGGAGGGACGGATCCGGCTCCGCCGGAACCGGGCCGCGCGCATGGGTCGAAGGGCTGGGCCGCGTGCCATTCCCCTTGTATCGGCGCGAAGGCGGCGGAGGTATAGCCCCATCCGGGACGCAATGTATGCCCCTAGTCGGCTAGCATCGCGCCGCGATGCAGGTTCAGGTGCAAGCCGTCGCACCCGCCGAGGTCGAGGCCGACACGCTCGCGGTCCCGCTGACCGAGGAGGGTCTGTCCGAGACCGCCAAGACGATCGACGGCAAGCTCGACGGACTGCTGCAGCAGCTCCTCGACGAAGGCGAGCTACGCAGCGACCCCGGCTGGGCCAACGTCGTCCACGTGCGGGGCCAGCTGCCCTCCAAGCGCGTCGCGGTGGCGGGGCTGGGCAAGACCGAGGACATCGACCCCGATGCCCTCCGAACGGCGGCCGCAGCGGTCGCCCAGGAGGCCGGGCCGTTCTCCGAGTCAGTCGCCTGGGCACTCGACTCGTCGCTGCAGGTGGCAGTCGACGAGCAGGCGCGCGCGCTCGTCGAGGGCACGCTGCTCGGCGCCTATGACCCCGCGCGCTGGAAGGGCGACGACCACGAGCCGAAGCTCGCGACACTCGTCCTCTGCGGCGACGCCGAGGTGACGGAGGGCGTCGAGCGCGCGGCGACGATCTCGGAGTGGGTCAACCGCGCGCGCGACCTCGTCAACAGCCCGCCGAACGAGGCGACGCCCGAGCGGCTCGCCGCGCGCGCCGCCGAGATCGCCTCGGAGGTCGAGAACGTCGAGGCCGACGCGCTCGGCCCGGCCCAGATCAAGGAGCACGGCATGGGCGCCTTCGCCGCGGTCGCGCAGGGCAGCGACGTGGAGCCGCGACTGGTCGTCCTCCGCTACGAGCCGCCGAGCCCGGCGAGGTCCGATCTCGTCCTCGGCCTCGTCGGCAAGGCGATCACCTTCGACACGGGCGGCATCTCGCTCAAGCCCTCGCTGCACATGCAGGACATGAAGGGCGACATGGCCGGCGGCGCCGCGTGCATCGAGGCGACGGGCGCGATCGCCGACCTCGGCCTGCCGATCCGCGTCATCACCGTCGTCGCGGCCTGCGAGAACATGCCCGGGGGCAATGCTTACCGGCCAGGCGACATCCTCACCGCCGCGAACGGCAAGACCATCGAGATCACGAACACCGACGCCGAGGGCCGCCTCGTCCTCGCCGACGCGCTCTGGTACGCGCGCGAGCAGGGCGCGACCCACATCCTCGACCTCGCCACGCTGACGGGCGCGATGGAGCTCGCGCTCGGCGACCTCTACGCCGGGGTGTTCTCGAACGACGACGACTGGCGCGAGCAGGTCGTGGCCGCGGGCGAGGCGAGCGGCGACCATGCCTGGGAGTTTCCGCTCCATCCGCGCTACCGCCGCTACGTCGACTCCGCCTTCGCCGACCTGAAGAACTCGTCCGACCTGCGCCAGGCCTCTCCCGCCCTCGCGGCCGCGTTCCTCGAGGAGTTCGCGGGCGAGGGCCCCTGGGCGCACGCCGACATCGCCGGCCCCGCGTTCCTCGAGCGCCCGCGCGGCGACTACCTCAGCCAGCGTGGCGGGACGGGGTACGGGGTCAGGCTGATCGTCGAGCTCGCCTCGCGCCTAGCCGCTTGAACTTCGACCTCTCGCCCGAGCACGAGCTCGTCCGCCGCACCGTTCGCGACTTTGCGGAGTCCAAGGTCGCACCGGTAGCCGCGGAGCTCGACCGCGAGCACCGCTTCCCCTACGACCTGGTCGCGGAGCTCGCCGAGCTCGGCCTGATGGGGATGCCGATCCCCGAGGAGTACGGCGGCGCCGGAGCCGACACGTTGTCGTACGCGATCGTCGTCGAGGAGCTGACGCGCATCGACTCGTCGGTCGCGATCACGCTCGCGGCGCACACCTCGCTCGGGATGATGCCGATCCTGCTCTTCGGCTCCGAGGAGCAGAAGCGGCAGTGGCTGCCCGACCTGGCTTCCGGCAAGAAGCTCGCCGCCTTCGGGCTGACCGAGCCGGGCGCGGGCTCGGATGCCGCGGCCACGCGCACGACCGCCGAGCTCCGGGACGGGCAATGGATCGTCAACGGCTCGAAGATCTTCATCACGAACGCCGGCACCGACATCTCGGCCTGCGTGACGATCACCGCGCGCACGGGCGAGGACGAGATCTCGAACCTGATCGTGCCGAACGGCGCCTCTGGCTACGAGATCTCCGCGCAGATGGAGAAGCTCGGCTGGCGCGCCTCCGACACGCGCGAGCTCGCGTTCAAGGACTGCGCCGTCCCGGAGGAGAACCTGCTCGGCGAGCGCGGCATGGGCTTCCGCCAGTTCCTCGAGATCCTCGACGGCGGCAGGATCTCCGTCGCCGCGATGGGCGTCGGCCTCGCGCAAGGCGCCTACGACCTCGCGTTCGCCTACGCGAAGGAGCGCGAGCAGTTCGGGCGGCCGATCGCGCAGTTCCAGGCGGTGCAGTTCGCGCTCGCCGACATGGCCGTCGAGATCGAGGCCGGCCGTGCGCTCACCTACAAGGCGGCGTGGCTCAAGGACGAGGGCCGCCCGTTCGCGAAGGAGGCGGCGATGGCGAAGCTCTACACCGGCGAGCTCTCACACCGGGTCGCGAACGCCGCGCTGCAGATCCACGGCGGCTACGGCTTCATGGAGGAGTCGGCGATCTCGCGGCTCTACCGCGACCAGAAGATTCTGGAGATCGGCGAGGGGACTAACGAGGTTCAGAGGATGGTGATTGCCCGCCACCTCGGCCTCGTTTCCTGACGAACCTGGCCGGAACCAGGAGGACGAGGACGAGGGCGAGGACCGCGGCGCCGAGGATCAGGCGGTCGTGGGTCGCCGAGCTGCCCGAGGACGGCTTCTTCAGGGTGACGCCTTTGGAGGCCGCCAGGGCGCGCACGGCCTCGGTGGTGGAATCGGCCAGCGCCGTCGGCACCGTCCCGGGCTTGATCTTCGCGAGGACCTGCTGCTCCCTCGTCACCGGCTTGCCCTGGTCGTAGTAGCCGAAGCCGGACGGCATCGAGACGAGCAGCGGCCCCGTGTAGACGAACGCGATCTCCTTGCCGAGGAACTCCGCGTACTGCTGCGGGTGCTTCCAGAGGCTGACGGCGGTACCGAGGTCGCTCGTGAAGGCGATCAGCGCGACACGGAGCTTGACGCCCTGCTTGTTCGCATCGGCGACGGTCTTGGTCAGGTCGTCCGCCGACGACTTCGCGATCGGCGCCTCGAACGGCAGGAAGACCTGTTGCGTCAGCAGCACGTCGCTCGCCGGGTCGCCGTTCGCGTGGGCGGCAGCGGGTAGCAGCAGCGCGACGAGCGCTCCCAGGACGGCGAGCTTCTTCATCGGCCCTCCAGCGCCCGCTGCGACTCCTCTTCCTCGCTGAGCAGCCGGAGCAGGAAGTACGTCAGCGCGGCGAAGAAGACGATCATCTGCTCGGCGTTCATCAAGATCCCGCCGAGATTCTGATCCTTCGACGCGGACATGCCCCACAGACGCGGTGCGTGCTCGTAGAAGGCGTAGAACGCGCGGCTCGAGAAGATGAACGCCAGCGAGAGGAACGCGGAGCCGATGTAGGCGGCCCCGAGGTAGGCGAGGCGGATCGCCGTCGAGACCCGATGCGGCTCACGCGCGAAGACCGGCCACCAGAAGACGAAGCCTGCCAGCAGCAGCAGGGCATGCTCGATGTTGAGCGGCCACTGGCGCCGCAGCGCCCAGTCGTAGAAGGCCGGGAGATGGACGCCGTACCAGACGAGGAGCCAGAACGGCAGCGCGAACGCTGGCCTGGTGACGAGGGCGAGCGGCCGGCCTCCACGCGCGGCCACTGCGTCGCGCATCGCCGGGGTCAGCCCCAGGATCAGGAGAGGCGGTGCCCAGTCCGCGATCATCACGTTCTGGAGCAGGTGGATCACGAGCAGGTAGTGGATCGCGATCGTCTCCAGCGGCGAGTTCAGCGGGACCGCGATCAGCACCAGTCCCAGCGCGAAGATTGCGGTGCGCATTCGGCTCGGCCGCTCGACGGTTCGCGCGAGACGGAGGTAGCCGTAGCCGGCCGCAATCGCCACGGCGAGGAACAGCGGCTCGAAGCTGAAGGAGTAGGAGGCCGGGTAGCTCACCGGTGCGAGAGCGCCGGCACGCGCGTCCGCCGCTCGCGCAGGTAGGGCCGCAGGAGGAACGCCACGCAGATCCCGAGCGTGAGCAGCTGCTCGACCATCATCACCGCTCCGGCGAGCCGCTGGTCCGTCAGGGGCGAGAGCCCGAAGAGCCGGTCGGGCTGGCTCGCATATCGCTCGTACTGCGGGCTCGAGCTGAAGAGCAGGAAGTAGACGACGGGCTGGGCCAGCACCAGCATCGCGAGCGCATAGAGGATCCGCTGCGGCCGCCGGAGCCGGCCGTGCCGCGCGGGATCGACGAGCTGCGTCCAGACGAGAATCCCGCCGACTACGAAGCTCGCGTGCTCCAGGTGGTGCACGAGCGGATGCGCGGCGGCGAAGTCGTAGAAGCGGGGCACGTGCCAGATGTAGAGCGAGGCCGCCCAGATCGCGAGGCTGACGAGCGGCAGGAGCAGGACCCCCAGCACCGCGCGCAGCGGCCGGAACGACGCCAGCGGCCGCAGGATCGACGGCGGCAGCAGGAAGAAGACGAGCGGCCCGCGGACCGCGACGACGAGCAGGGCGATCGCCGCGTCCCCGATCAGGACGTGCTGGAGCATGTGTGCCGAGAGCAGGTAGTCGTCTCCCGCCGCGTCGAGCGGCGAGGTCACCGGCAGGACGAGCAGCACGAGGCCCGCCCCGAAGAGCACGGCGCGCGTCCAGGGCGCGTGATCCGGCCGGCGGCGGCGGAGCCGCACGAACGCCTGCGCGAACAGCAGTGCCGCGAGCGGCGCGGCCACCAGGACGAGCGGCGGCGTCTCCCAGGTCGCGGAGAAGTGCGCGTAGACCACGTCTAGAGGCTAGCCCCCGAGGCAGGACCCCGCTCTCGTTCTCCGACGAACGGTGTCAGACGGCCGCACGGGCAAAGCCCGCGGGGCCTCCAAACGGCGCCGCCAAGTCGGCGCCTCCGGCAGGGTAGCCTCCCGACGAATGGGCCGCTTCCTTCTGCTGTGCGGCGTCGTGGTGGTGCTCACCGGCTGCGGGAGCTCGTCGCGCCCCACCGTGACGATCGGAGCGGCCCGGACGTTCGGGCTGTCGGGCTTCACGCCCACGCACGTCGCGCATCCAGGCAACGTGAAGATCGCGTTCACCGTCAAACAGCCGTCAGGCGCAGCGCTCACGTCGTACCGCCGCGGCGCCGGCCCGCACACGGGCGTCCACCTGATCATCGTCCGGCGAGACCTCGGGTTGATCATCCACCGGCACCCACCGATCGCGGCCGACGGAAAGATCGCGGAGACCGTCAACCTTCCCACGCCCGGGCCCTACCACGTGCTCGTCGACATCTATCCGGCCGTGCCGGGCGCGCCTCGGAACTTCCAGCTCCATCAGAACCTCACGGTCGCCGGCGCGTACCACCCGAAGCCCTTGCCGCCGTTCAGGGCGATGCAGACCGTGAACGGCTACCGGATCGCGCTCAAGGTGCCGAAGCGCATCCACCCGATCGACCCCGTGACGCTGAGGGCGACGATCACGGATCCCAGCGGCAAGCCCGTGGTCTTCCACCCGTGGTTCGGGGCGCTCGCGCACGCGATCTTCTTCCGGGCCGAGACCCTCGACTACTTTCACACGCACGTCTGCGGGCCGAACACGCCGGGCTGCACGAGCATCTTCGGCGGCGCGAAGATCACCGGGCGGCCCGCCGGGCCGGGAAAGCTGAACGTCGGCGTGCTCCTGCCGGTCGCCGGCACCTGGCGGCTCTTCCTCCAGTTCCAGGACCGCGGGCGAATCATCACCGCTCCATTTACGCTAAGCGTGAGATGAAATCGGCGAAAGCCAGCGCTTGGCTGGGCACGGTCGCAGTGATGGTCCTCGTCGCGCGCTGGCTGGCCTACGCGCTCGCGCAGCCGAGCCCGCTCGCGAACCGCTTCCAAGCCTCCGCCGGCGGGCCGTCACTCGTGCTCGTCTCCATCGTGACGATCGCGCTGGCAGCGGCTCTTTCGGTGACGGTGCTCTGGCTCGCGACCGTCGGCGTTCGCGAGCGCCAGCGGTTGCGGCCGCGCCGCATCCCGCCGCGGCTACGCCTCCGCCGACTCGCCCTCAATGCCGTCGGCCTGTATGCGGCCAGCGCGTTCTCGTTCGCCATGTTCGAGTCGTACCTGCACTGGCGCGCGGGGATCGGCTTCCACGGCCTTTCCTGCCTCGTCGGCCCGGTGCACCGAAACGCGATCCCGCTGCTCGCAGCGCTTGCGCTCGTCGCGGCGGCTCTCGCCGAGGCCGTTCTCCACCTCGCAGCCTGGGTGCGCGCCGCAGCGCGAGAGCTTCTCCGGCCCCGACTCTTCGTCCTGCCGCTGCGTCCGGCACCAGGCGCACGTCTCGTCTGGCTGAACTCCTCGCGCGTGCCGCTACGCGCCCGCCCTCGCGCGCCGCCGCTTCCGGTCTAGCCGGAAACCGCGAGAAAGGAGATCAGATGAGAAAGGCCGTGGTCATGGCCGCGGCGGCGACGGGTGCGCTCACGCTCGCACCCGCGGCGTTCGGGCACGCGACGATGAGCCCGCCGGTTGCGAAGGCGAAGGTGCTGCAGCAGTTCACGCTTTCCGTCCCCACGGAGGAAGCGAACTCGACGACGACGCAGATCGAGCTGACGGTGCCCCAGGGCTTCGCGATCGACTCGTTCGAGCCGTCGCCGGGCTGGAAGCGGTCCGAGCAGGCGACCGGGTCGGGCGAGTCGGCGGTGATCCAGAAGGTGACCTGGAGCGGCGGCAAAGTGCCGACCGACGAGGACTCCGTCTTCCGGTTCAACGCCAGCCTCGACTCGAGCAAGACGTACACCTTCAAGGTGCGCCAGACGTACTCGGACGGGAAGGTCGTCGACTGGACCGGTTCCGAGAGCTCGGACACGCCCGCTCCGGTCATCGACGGCGTCTCGTCGATCGGCGGAGGCGGCACGTCGACGCTCACGATCATCGCGCTGATCGTCGGCATCGTCGGGGTCGTGCTCGGCGCCGTGGCGCTGGCAACGAGAGGACGGCAGCTCGCATGAGACGGAGCGGCGTTCTCGCGCTCGTTGCGGCGGCGGCGTTGGCCCTGCCTGCCGCCGCCTGGGCGCATGCGGCGCTCCTCCGCACGGTGCCGGTGGCGAGCCGGACGGTCAACAAAGCCCCGCCTTCGGTGCAGCTCACCTACAGCGAGCCGATCGAGCCACGCTTTGCGATCGTCTCGGTCACGGACGCGGCGGGCCGGCAGGTCACGTCCGGCCCGCCACAGCGGGCGCCCGGCTCGCCGCAGACGCTCGTCGCTCCGCTGCGACACATACCTGAGGGCTGGTACCTCGTCTTCTGGCGGGTGATCTCTGCCGATGGGCATCCGGTCCGCGGCGCATTCACCTTCGCGGTCGGGCCGAGCCCCGGCCCTCCGCCGCAGTTCCGGATCCCCTCGCTGAGCGAGACGGCCACGACCACCCAGCTGCTGATTTCGCGCTGGGTCGTGTTCGTCTCGTTCCTCTCGGCAATCGGACTCTTCGTGCTGCGGACGCTGATCGCACGCCCGGTGATACGGAGAGTCAGCGGTGTCTCGCTGCACGCGGTCTCCGTCGCCATGGGGGTAGCGCTCGTCGTCGCACTGATCGCGATCCCCGTCTACGTGCTCTTCGCAACCGCGCAGTTTTCGCTCCGATCCGTGTTCGATCTAGGCGCGATCGTCCCCGTGGCGCGGGCCTCGAACTTCGGGCGCGACTGGCTCGACCTTGAGCTCGCGTTCGCGCTGTTCGCCGTCGCAGCCGGCATCGCCGTTTGGCTCGACCGGCCGGAGCGAACGCAGCGCTCGGTCGTCGAGCTGCTGTCGCTCGGGGCGGCGCTCGCGGCCGCCGCGGCCACGGTGGCCCTCCCTGGGCTCGCCGGGCACGCGGGCCAGCGCTCGCCACGGGGCCTCGCGCTGCCGTTGGACGCGCTCCATCTCACGGCGGCGGCGATTTGGATCGGCGGCCTGATCGGCCTCGTCGTCTTCTGGCTGAACGTCAGCCGCCAGGCCCGTGTGGCGGCGCTCGCCGTGGTCGTCCCGCGCTTCTCCAACGTCGCCTTCGTCTCGGTGCTGGCGCTGATTGGGTCCGGCATCGGGCAGTCGCTGCTCGAGATTCCGACGCTCGGCTCGCTCTGGCAGACGTCGTACGGCCAGGCGCTCCTGTGGAAGATCGGGTTGCTGTCGGCAGCGCTCCTACTCGCAGCGGTGAACCTCGCCAGGACGAAGCCCCGGCTTCAGGCTGCTGGAGTGCAGCCCTCGGTCGGCCCGCGGGCGGCGGTGCTCCTGCGGCGCCTCGTCTCGGGCGAGATCCTCCTCGTCGTGGGAGCGCTCTTCGCGGCAGCCGTCCTCACGAGCCTTGCACCCCCGGCCAGCGCGCTGGCGAAGGTGAAGGACATCGCGGCCCACGTCGGTCCGGGCCCCGTCTCACAGGTTGTCTCGAAGGGGCCGTACAAGGTGCACATCACGGTCAGTCCCAACCGCGCCGCGATTCCGAACACGTTCTCGGTCAAGGTCACGAAGAACGGCCAGCCCGTTCGCGGCGCTCAGGTCATCAGCCGCTTCGACATGCTCGACATGGACATGAGCGAGCTCAGCTACCGGCTCAGCGAGACGAGCCCGGGCACGTTCTCCAAGTCGGCGCCGGCGCTTGTGATGGTCGGGCATTGGGGGCTCGGATTCGAGGTGACCCCGCCGGGCGGTCAGCCCTTCATCGTCACGCTCCTGGACAAGGCCTCGGGATGAGCGCGAGAACGCAACTCCTGCTCGCACTGGTCGCCCTCGCCGCGGCGGCCGTCGCATGGGTCGTCTTGATCGAGGTCATCCGGCGCACGGTCTGATGCGGTGGGCGCTCCTCGCGATCGCCGTGGCGGCGCTCGCGGCGCCCGCGCCCGCCGCGGCGCATCTGCGTACGAGCCGGGACGCGGTCGACTATCGCGCGTCGGCACGGCCGGTCGACGCGCCGCTTCGAGTCCGCATCTACCGCGCGGATCTCGCGCTCGGCTTCACGTTGCTCGGTGCCCATCGCGTCATGGTGCTCGGCTACCTCGGCGAGCCGTTCCTGCGGCTGGAGCCGGACGGCGTGTTCGTCAACGCGGCGTCACCGACCGCAGCAGGGGCGAAGCTCACTCGTCCGCACGCTTCGTCGAGCCGGCCTGTCTGGCAGCTGCGGTCGCGGCGGCCGAGCGTGATCTGGCACGACGCCCGCGTTCGCGGGCTTCCCCACGGGGTGATGCACGGGACCTGGCGGATCCCGCTTCTGGTCGACGGCCGCCGCACACGCCTCGAGGGAACCATCGAGCGCGTCCCCGCGCCCGCAGGGTGGCCCTGGCTCGTCGTGGGCGGCGCGTTCGCGCTTGCAGCCGCGTTTGCGCTCTGGCGGCGAGCCCTGATCCGTCGGGCGACGGTGTGGCTCGGCGCGGTCGGCGCCGGGGCGGCGCTGCTGAGCGCGGGCGGCTTCGCGACGGCGTCGACCGCGTCGCAGGGGGCCTGGATCGAGGGTGGAAACGAGGCCGTCGTCGCCCTCGTCGCGGTGGCGGTCATGATCTGGGGCTCGAACGATGCACGGGCACTCGCCGGCGGATTCCTGGGGCTGCTTGCCCTGTCCGTCGGGCTGACCAAGCTGCCGGTGCTCCGGCACGGAATCGTGCTTTCTGCCCTCCCGGGCCAGCCCGCCCGGCTCGCGGTCGCGATCGCGATCGGCGCGGGCGCCGCAGCGTCGATCCTGGGCCTCGTCGTCTTCTTCGACGTGCTCGAGCACTTCGAGGAAGAGCCGGAGCTCCTGCACCACCCCTAGGGCACGAGCCTCAGTACTTGTCCGTAGCCGGCTTCCGAAGGAGCCACGGACGACAGCGCCGCTCGACCGCCATACGCTCCTGGCAATGTTCGAGTCTCTTCCCAGCGATCTCGCTTCCGAAGGGCAAGCGGTCGTGGGCCGACTCGCCTCCGCGGAAGAGCGCACATCGACACACACGGGTGTGCGCCGACTCGGCTTCGGTCTCCTTGCCTTCTCGCTCCTGGTGGTGCCGTCGATCGCAGCTCTCAGCCTGCGGGCTCAGCCGGGATCGGTCGCGAGCGCGGCGAGCCTCGCGCCAACCCCGCCCCCGATGCCGGTTCGTCTCGATGTCGGGCCGGGGCCGGTCACGGCGGTGTTGCGGAAGCAGGGCTATCGGCTCGAGCTGAGCGTGAGTCCGAACCGCCTGGGAAGTCGGCAGCGGATCTCGATCGAGCTCGAGAAAGCAGGCCGAGCGGTCGATCGAGCCCGGATCATCGTGTCCTTCACGAGCCTGGAAATGGCTATGGGCGCGCTCACAGGGCACCTGCCCCAGGTGGCACACGGGCGCTATGCGAACCGAGGGCCGGTGCTCACGATGTTGGGGCGCTGGAGACTGCGCATCGAGGTCGCGCCCAAGGGAGAGCGAGCCTTCGACGTGAGCGTCGTAGACCGGATCGCTACCTAGGTGGGACGATCTTCAGCGGCGCGTTGAACTGCGTGTAGCGGTGGAACATGAAGTGCGAAGCCGCGGTCATCCGCATCTGCAGCGTCCGGTAGTCGCGCTTGTCGATCCAGGCCGTGAACCAGGCCGGGACCGACGGCGTCACGAACGAGACGAGCCACACCGGATGGCCGTTCACCGTGGCGCTGCCGAGCACGCGCGCGTTCGTGACGCCTCCTCCCCAGGTCGGGCCGGGGACGCTCAGACGGGTCGACTGGGATTCGACCCACTTCGCTCCGGGCTGCGCCTGGTCCCAGCGCCGCGAGCCGATCACGACGGCCGCCGCGCCGTTGCGGATCTGGTACGAGAGCCGGTCCGGCGCGGCCATCCGCCAGGTGGTGAGCAGCCCTCCCGTCGGGCCCGAGCGCAGCGACTCGACGTAGACGAGGCTGCGCAGCCCGTTGAAGACCCGCCCGGCGCGCGCGACGATGGCCGTACCCGGACGAGTCGCCGCGGGAATCCGGAACGACGCCGCGCCTTCCGGCAGCACCACCTCGACCTGCCTGGGCGCATGCGCAACCGCCGCCCGGTAGCACCCCACGCCGCACGGCCGGCCCGGCACGCTCTTGCCTCCGGTTCGGAACGAGAGCTTCAGCCCCGATTCCGGGTCGCCGGTCGTCGGCGAGAGCACGGTGGCGGTGAGGGCTCTCCCCTTCACGGCGAGCGCGACCGCTCGCGAGCCGACCTCGCCGCCGAGTACGACCGCCCCGGTCGGCGGAGACCGCATCGACGGCGCCGCGCCGGCCTGCACCTGCGTCGGCGCGACCGCCGAGCCGCCGTGCGAGCTGGAGGTGAAGAGCACCGCGATCCCGGCAATGAGGGCGCCCGCGAGCAAGGCGCCGAGGCCCCAGAGAATTGACCGCGGCTTCGGCACAGCGTGACGGTAGCGGTACCTGGATGACGCAGGATCCATTGCAAGTGGGTACTTGGAACGCATGGGGGTGGTTTCGCTGCGGATCGCCGTGGTGCTGGCCGCAGCCGTGGCGTGCTCCGGGAGCGCCGCCGGGGGAAGCGTGCCCCGCCTCCTCCTGCCGGACCTCGACCAGCGGCCGCCGCTCGCCGTCTCTGCCCGCTGGGGCGGCACGGCGAGCGACCCGCGTCCGCTGCTCGTTTTCACGTCGACCGTCGAGAACGTCGGCTGGGGGCCGCTCCTGGTCAGGGGCCATCGCGCGAACAGGCGCGTGAAGACGATGAAGGCCGAACAGCTGATCGAGCTCAACGGCGGCGGTTCCAAGCTCGTCGACGGCGTGGGCCGGCTCCGCTACAACGTCAGCCCGACGCACAGTCACTGGCACCTGCTGCCGTTCGAGCAATACGAGCTCACAACGCTGGACGGCACCCGCATCGTCCGTGACCACAAGAGCGGGTTCTGCCTCAACAACGACTACCGCTCGCCGCTCCAGACCCTCGGCCCGCCGGCGGCGCACCCGGTCAAGCGCGACGACTGCGCGAAGAACCGCCCGGGCGCCCTCTCGGTCATCGAGGGAATCGCCGTCGGTTGGGGCGACATCTACATCCCGCAGAAGGAGGGCCAGTCGCTCGATCTCACGGGCGTCGCCGCGGGCGACTACGACCTCGTCCACCGCGTCAACGTCGGCCGGCTCTTCCGCGAGGCGAGCTACGCGAACAACTCGGCGTCGCTCCGGATCAGCTTGTCCGCGCCGCCGACCCCGGCGGACCTCCCGACCGTGCAGATCCTGAAGACCTGCGAGGTCGGCACGCACTGCTGACCGCGGCTACACGCGGGGCTCCATGACCGGCAGCTTGTCTTGCTTCCGCTCGACCGCCGCCTTCAGCGCGCCCTTGTTCATCTTCGAGCGGCCCTTGATTCCGAGGCGCGCCGCCTCCGCGTAGAGCTCTTGCTTCGTAGGCTCGGTCCGCAACTGCATGGTCTTCCTCCCTTTCGAGTCCTGACGAAGTCGCGCTACCCCCGGCGGCGGACCGGAAAACGGCCGCGAGCCGAAAGCTACGAAGCCGGCGACAACGCGGTGTAACCGGGGGGCCGCGGCTTGCAGAGCACTGCGAGCCGGGCGTGCAAGCGTTCCTTGACGGCGCTCAGCGCGGGGCTCGAGGCGCGGTTGTCGAGCTCGAACGGATCGAGCTGGAGGTCGTAGAGCTCCTCCTCCCGCGTCTGGTAGAGGACGTACTTGTAGCGCTTCGTGCGCACCGCGCAGTAGGTCGGCACGTCGCGCTGCGGCCGGCCGTTGAGATGCTCGATCAGGAAGTCGTGCCGCCAGGCCGGGTGACGGCCGGAGACGAGCGGCAGCAGGCTGCGCCCCTCGGCGCCGGGCATCTTCTTCCCGGCGAGCGCCGCCATGGTCGGAGCGAGGTCGATGTTCAGCGCGAGGTGCGGGTCCTCCCGCTGCAGCCCGCCGGTCAACGGGTCGTAGCGGATCACGAGCGGAACGCGGATCGACTCCTCGTAGGGGACGAGCTTGCGCGCCGCGGCCAGCGAGTGCTCGCCCCAGACCACGCCGTTGTCGGAGGCGAAGACGATCATCGTCGTCCGGAGCACGTGCCGGGCCTTGAGCGCCTTCACGATCGATCCGACGGCGTCGTCGACGGCGAGGGTGGACGCGAGCTGGTGTTGGCGGATCCGGTCCACCGTCTCGAGCTGCTTCTGCGTGAGCGGACCGAGGCGGCGGACGTAGCTGGGCTTGTCCGAGAGGTCTGCCTCGTCGAAGTTCGGCGGCTTCTTCCAGGCGGTGCTGGCGAATGCGTTCTTGTAGCGCGGCGGAGGCGTCGCGGGCTCGTGCGGGGCGAACGGCGTGAACTCCATGAAGAACGGCCGCGGCGCGTGCGCGACGAAGGTCGCGGCCTTACGCGCGAGCACGTCGGTCGAGTAAGCGGAAGCTCCGCGGCCGTAGTGCTCCACCCGCCCCTTGTCGACGAGCCGGTAGTCGTAGTAGGCCGTCTTTCGGAGGAACGGCGTCCAGTGGTCCCACCCGGGCGGGACGTAACGCGCGTCGCGCGCACGCATGCCGTACCCGTTCAGGTACTTGCCGAACAGCCCGGTCGTGTACCCGGCGTCGTGGAGCACCGTGGCGATCGTGCGCGAGTCGCGGAACGACTCGAATCCACCATGCGGCGGAAGGTTCACGTAGACCCCCGTGGAGTGCGAGTACTGCCCGGTAAGAAGGCTCGAGCGACTGGGGCAGCAGAGCGAGTTGACGACGAAGCTGTTCGTGAACGTGACGCCGTGCGCGACGAGCTCCCGCTCCACCGTCGGCATCGCCGAGAGCGTGTCCCAGCGCTGGTCGTCAGTGAGGACGACGACGATGTTCGGCTGCTCGCTTCTCCGTGCAGACGCAGCCTGCGTGCCGAGGCTCGAGCCCGCACAAGCGGCGACGAGCGCGATGGCGACCGCTGTCACGGCAGCCCGAAGTGCGCGGTGGCGTGGCATCGCTTATTACGACGACCGCGTGTGCACGTTCGTTCTGACCCCGCTGGGTCAATCGCGTCGACCCGGATTGCGGCGGGGGGCCCGGTGCCGGGCCCCTCGCCGATGAATCCAATCGGCCCTTGCCTATGCCGGACAGGGGTTGCTGGATTGGATGTTCCGGAAGTCCTCGTAGATGTACTGCGGCGCTCCGTTCGCCGCCGGGTAGAACAGTGCGAGCGGGTTCGTCCCGTACTCGGTCGCGGAGCTCCCGCCGAACGTGTTCGTCGTCCCCGGGATGAAGGGACCGCCGAGCTGCCAGATGCAACCTCCGCCCGAGCTGCCAGTCGAGAAGATCGGGTAGAAGTCCGCTCCCACGGGTGGGTTCACACAACCCGCTCCGGGGTTCGGGTCAGCCGGATTGGCCAGGTGCCGTTGGCAAGGCGGCGACGTCGCGTTCTCGATCCGCGGAAGGTCCGCCTCGAAGGCGACCCGACTGTAGTTCTGACCATTCGTGAGCGGGCTCGTGAAGAGCACCGAGCTCGTGTGGAGGGACTGGTCCTGGGCCACGTTCGGTAACGACCCGGGCCAGGTCTGCTTGTAGGAGACACCGTCGAAATCGAAATCGGTGTCGGTGCAGCCCGTGATCGGCACGAGCAGCGATTGCGAGGCGTTAAAGCAGAAGTTGTCGTCGCCGTCGCTCCCGCTCGGGTCCGTCACACCGGCCTGCGAGCACTTGCCTGAACCGGCAGCCGCCCTGTTGCAGTACTCGAAGTGCCCGATCTCGTCGGAGAACGAGACGTTGTAGGAATGCGCCGCCCACGGGACACGGGTGTCGGGGCTCGACGTGCTGTACATCGGGTGGAAGGCATAGGGAATGTTGTTGCACGCCCTGCCGGTCGGGATGTACTGCACCTCGCCGAAGTCGTTCGCGACACTCGCGGTCATCGAGCCGGACTCGTTCGTGGTGAGGTCGTTCACGCCGGTGAAGAGCCCGTCCGCGGTGTCGTGGATGTTCACTGTGAGCACGTCACCGCCGTTCATGAAGAGGTCGCGGGACCCATCTGGCGTGAACGTGGCGCCCGTCGCCTCGACCGGGTTCGCCGGCGCCTGCGACGCGCCGTTGTGGGTGAGGAAGGCGAAGTTCGGATACTCGAGCCCCACGACCTTCTGGCACGTCGTGTTGAGCACCTGGCCCGTGTTGTCGTTCTCGGCGAGACTCCAGATCACCATCGCGACGCACCACTTGGTCGCGTCGCAGCTGATCCCGCCCGCCTGGAAGGGCGCCCAGCCCGGCGGGTAGAACTGCAGCTCGAGGAACGCCGTCCCCGGATGCCTCCCGATGTACTGGGGCGAGGTCGGGTCGGGGCTGTTGTAGATGTTCGAGTCGCTGTTCGGCGTGCACGGCACCTGAGCGCCGACGGCGCTGCCACCGGGATTCGGAGAGGACTGGTCATTGCAGAGCGCCATCCCGATCCAGAACGTGGGACGTAGCTGGAAGTTGTCCGTGCCGCCGCTGCCGTCCTGCCTCGGCGGCGTGGGCGGCTCCGTGGGCAGCTTCATCCGATAGGTCATCGAGCTGCCCGAGCCCGCCGCATCGGAGTAGAAGAGCACCGCCGGCTCGTCGTGGCCGGTGTACCCGCCCGCATAGCCGACCGAGTGAAAGACCTCGGCGCAGAGGGGCGAGTTGTCGTCGCACTCGGGCTTTACGCTGGGACCCGCCGCGGGACTGGCCGCCGCTGAAGTGGTCTTGCTCACGAGGCTGGCGTGATTCGTTTGCGCCGTCGCGGCGCCGGTACCGCCGACAAGAAGAAGCGCGACGAACAGCCCGATCGACGCCAGAGCTGTCACACCTTTGAAGAGCTTCATTGTCTCCCCTTTCGACGAAGCTGAGCCTCGGCGAGAACGGACGTCTGCCGAGACTTCTCAAGGGTGGTGCTTCTGATCTATGGCCTGCGTCACGGAGGATGAGCCGCGCGCGGCCGAAGGCCGGATGGATGACCGGAGGGACGTACCGAGACCTGGGCTGGTCGCTCGTTCATCGTCCTCACCTCGGAATCGGAGGACGATACTGAGCCGAAAGAAATAGCGCAACCTCGATGCAAGGATGATTCCCCTGCAAAGTCGCAGGATGCCTCACTTCAAGAAAGCTAGCGGCGCCGGTTGGTAAGTTCGTCCCGAAGTGCTTTTTCGGCAGCTCGTGGACGACGACCTCGGCTGCGCGTCCTACCTGATCGGCGACGAGGCGGCCGGCGAGGCGGTCGTGGTGGATCCGGCGTACGCGATCGAGCCGTACCTCGCCGGGGCGGAGCGCAGCGGCGTCCGCATCGTGCGCGTCCTCGAGACGCACACCCACGCAGACCATCTCTCCGGGCACGGCCGGTTCGCGCTCGAGCACGGCGTGCCGGTGAGCATCCACCCGCTCGCCGAGCCCGACTACCGGTTCGACCCGGTCGAGGACGGCGACGAGGTGCAGGTCGGGAGCGTCTCGATCCGCGTCATCCACACGCCCGGCCACCGCCCCGAGCACTGCTGCTTCCTCGTCGACGGGCATCTCCTCACGGGCGACTCGCTGCTGATCGGCGACGCGGCTCGGCCTGACCTCGCCGTGGAAGCGACCGAGGGTGCGGCCGCGCTCTTCGAGTCGCTCCAGCGGCTGGCCGGCCTGCCCGAGGACACGGAGGTCGACCCCGGGCACGTCGCCGGCTCGCTGTGCGCGACCGGGATCAGCTCCGCCCGTTCGTCGACGATCGGGATGGAGCGGCTCTCGAACCGGGCGCTCGCCTTCGGCGACGCGGACGAGTTCGTCGCGGCGCACGCGACGATCTCGGCACCGCGGCCGCCGACTGTCGAGCGCGTCGTGGGCCTGAACAAGGGTCCGTTCCTCGGCGCGGCCGCAGCGCTCGAGCGGCTCGAGCGGTTCGACGGCCAGGTCCTCGACGTGCGCTCGCCGCACGAGTTCGCGGCGGGGCACCAACACGGGGCGATCAACGTCCCGGTCTCGGGCTCGTCCGTCGGCACGAAGGCGGGCTTCCTCCTCGACCTGGACGCGCCGATCGCGATCCACGCCTCCTCGCAGGCAGATGCAGACGAGGCCGCCAGGCGGCTGCGGGCGGTCGGACTCCTCGACCTCGCCGGCTACCTCATCGAGGTCGAGGCGAACGAACGTCTCGAGCCGATCGACGTCGCCGAGCTCGAGCGGCTGGTGGCCCGGCACGAGGTCGAGGTCGTCGACGTCCGCGAGAAGGACGAGCGCGACGAGGGGTACATCCCCGACAGTCGGCACATCCCGTACCGGCTCGTCGGTGAGTTCGCGGACGAGCTCTCGAACGGCAAGCCGGTCGTGACGGTCTGCGAGTCGGGCGCGCGTGCCGCGGTGGCCGCAAGCGTCCTGGCCGCGCACGGGGTCGAGGCCCGCCCGCTCCTCGATGGCGGCATCCCGGACTGGCAGCAGCGCGGCAACCCCGTCACCGAGTTCCGCCGCTGCGGCTCAGGCTGAGGCCGCGAGCCGAGACTCCGCCTCGGATTGCCAGGCGGTCGCCCAGCTCTGCGAGTACCGGCAACGCAAACCTGAGCTCATGCCGAAGCGGGGAGCAGCGCCTCGCCCTTGCGGATGTAGAGGGTCGCTCCGACCGAGCGGTAGAAGGCGAGCGCCCGTTGAAGCTGCTCGTCGGCTTCCGCGCGCCTGCCCTCCGCCACGAGCCGCTCGGCGGCACACAGCCGCGCCTGCGCCTCCCAGTGGACCGCCTCGCGCCGGCGGAAGATCTCCGCGGCCTCGGAGAACTCCTGCGCGAGCAAGAGCCGCGCGGTTTCAACGCGGGCGTTGTCGACCGCTTCCTGCAGCGCCTGCAGCACCTCGTCCCTCCGGTCGAGCGAGTCCGCCGCCCAGGGCAGGGCCTCGATCCAGAAGTTGTAGAGCTCAGGGTCTGCCGACAGGGCCTCGTCGAACGGAGGTCGTGCTTCGTCCATCCGGCCGGCCTCTGTCAGAAGGTACGAGGAGGCCGCGAGCGTCGGCAATAGCACCTGCGGATCCATGATCCGTCGGGCCTTCTCGAGCGCCTCCACCTGGTCGGCGAGCGCCGATTCGACGTCTCCGCGCGCGAAGCGAACGAACGCCCGGCCGATGAGCACATACGAGTCGTGATAGTGCGGGCTCGTCTCCGACTTCGCGAGGAACTCGTCCGCCTCCGAGGAGAAGCGGTCCCACTCCCCGAGCTCGAACAAGCCCATGAGCAGGTTGCCTCTGACCCACCGAATCGACGCATCGCCCAACCGCTCCGCCAGCGGCTCCGCCTCGGACATCATGCGCTGCGCCTCACGGATCTCACCTCGCTCGTCCGCTTCTGTGGCGAGCGCCGTGTAGGCGCGGATCGCGACCGGCAGCATGTTCCCTTCCAGCGCGATCCTCAGGCCCTCTTCGAGGTCCTCGCGCGTCCGGCCCTCCGGGGTGTGCTGGGTGCCCCTCGTGATCAATGCGTGGGCGCGAATCTCGTCCAGCTCGAATTGCTCCGCGAGCTCGAGCGCCTCGGAGACGAGCCGGTCGTCGGGGTCGCCGGCGAGCACACGAAAGCGGGCAACCTGGCTCAGGACGCGCGCCTTCGCCGGGGAAGGCGGTGCGCCCTGGACCTGCTCCTGGGCGCGGTTCAGATGCTCGAACGCCCGGTCGCGGTCACCACGCATCCAGGCGAACTGGCCGAGCAACGTGTCTGCCTCGGCGGCCTTCGCGCGCTCGCCGACCTCGAGCAATGCGGCGCGCGCCTCCTCGAGCAAGGCGTCACGTCCCTCGGCGTCGGCCTCGAAGCTCGCGAACGCCAGCCGGTAGAGGAGGTCCGCCCGCTCCTCCTTCGCCGACTCCGGCCAGAGCTCGAGGGCGCCGCGGTAGAAGGTGAGCGAGGCCCCGTACGAGCTGAGCCGCCGCGCTCGGTCGCCGGCCTCCGCCAGCGCGACGCGCGCACGAGGTGCGAGCTCGGCGACGTCCTGTCCCGCCGCGCGGGCGATCTCGAGGGCGCTCAGGTAGTGGTGCGCCAGCGTTTCTGCGTGATCCTCGGGCCGCCCGAGCGCCTCGATCCAGCCGGCGGCCAGCACGTGCTTCTCGATCCGCATGGTGCGCGGGATCTGCGCGTACGCGACATCGCGCAGCAGCAGGTGCTGGAACGCGTACTGCGTCTGGTCGGCGACCGACGAGCGGCGGTCTCGCCGCACGAACTGCTTCCGCTCCAGCGCGTGCAGGAGCTCCTCAAGCGCAAACCGGTCCTCCTCGCCGCCCAGCGCTGCAACTGCGCCTGGCCAGAAGACCTTCCCGATCACCGCCGCGTCCTGCAGCAGCTGCTTCTCCGGCTGCGGCAGCGCGTCGAGGCGGGCGCCGATGATCCCCTGAACCGACTCCGGCAGCGGCAGGTCGCCTTCGACCCCGCGCTCCTCGAGCATCTGGGCGTACTGCTCCGCATAGAGCGGGTTCCCGCCGACGCGCTCGAGCAGCTCCGCCTGCTCGCCGGCCTCGATCACCGGACGCCCGAGCGCGGAGCCGAGGAGCCGGGCGGTGTCCTCGGCGGTGAGCGGCGCGAGCGACAGCGTCGTGGCGTTGGTCTTGCCGCCGCCCCAGCCGGACCGCCGCTCGAGCAGCTCGGGTCGCGCCGTCCCGACGACGAGCAACGGCACGCCGCTCACCCAGTCCACGAGGTGGTCCACGAAGTCGAGCAGGCCGTCGTCCGCCCAGTGCAGGTCCTCGAACACGAGGACGAGCGGACGCTGTTCGGCCAGGGCCTCGAGCAAGCGCCGCCAGGCGGCGAAGGCCTCCCCGCGCCGGTCGTCGCCCGTCGGTTCATCCTCGCCGCCAAGTCCCGCGAGCGCGGCGAGGTGCCGGCGGACCCACTCCTGGTCGGACGGTTCCTCGATCAGGCCGGACACCGTCTCCGCGAGCTTCAGCGCCGCGGCCTCGGCATCATCCGTCTCGAGGATCCCGGCCTGCGCCTTCACGATCTCCGCGAGCGCCCAGAAGCTCAGGCCTTCGGCGTACGGCAGCGAGCGCCCCTGCCGCCACGTGATCAGGTCGGGATCGGCCTCGACGATCCCCGAGAGCTCGTACAGCAGCCGGGACTTGCCGATCCCGGGGACGCCGACGAGCGTGACGAGCTGGGCAGAGGCTTCGCCACGTGCCCGGTCGAGCGCGGCGCGGAGGATCTCGAGCTCGCGCTCGCGGCCTACGAGCGCGGTTCGTGCTTCCTGCGGAACGTCGACGCCGAACCGCGCGTGGGCCTGCAGCGCCTCCCAGACCCGCAGCGGCTCCTCCTTCCCTTTCGCGTGGACCGGCTCGAGTTCCCGGTAGTCGATGGCCCGCCGGGTAGCGCGGTAGGTCCGCTCGCCGACGATGATCCCGTTCACCGGCGCCGCCGCCTGGAGCCGCGCAGCGGTGTTGACGACGTCGCCCGCGGCCATGCCCTCGCCTTCTGACGGCCGCGCTTCGAGCGACACGAGCGCCTCTCCGGTCGTTATCCCGATCCTGACCTCGAGGTCGCCTTCCTCGCGGGCCCAGTCGCGGATTCCGAGCGCGGCTCGAAGGGCCCGCTCCGGATCGTCCTCGTGCGCGGTCGGCGCGCCGAAGAGCGCCATCACCGCGTCGCCGATGAACTTCTCGACGGTCCCTCCGTGCCGCTCCAGCTCCGAGCGAAGGCGCTCGTGGTAGGGCCGCAGGATCGCGTGCACGTCCTCGGGGTCGAGCGACTCCGCGCGCGACGTGAAGCCGACGAGGTCGGCGAAGAGCACCGTCACGACCTTGCGCTCTCGCTGCATGCCTACCTGATTCGTTCGACCTGGTAGCCGAGGCTGCGCAGCGATTCGAGCAGCACGGAGCAGTGGTGCTCGTCGCGCATCGCGACCGTCAGCTCGACCTCGCTCTGCGTCACCGGCACGTCCATCCCCTCTCGGTGATGCTCGACCGAGACGACGTTGGCGCGCTCGTGCGCGACCGACTTGAGCAGCTTGATCAGCTCGCCCGGGCGGTCCGGGAGCCGGGTGCGCAGGACGAGGTAGCGCCCGGAAGCCGTGAGCCCGTGGCGCATCACCGAGATCAGCATGGTCGGGTCGATGTTCCCGCCCGAGAGCACCGCGAGCGCGCGTCCCTGGCCGCCCGCCTTCCCGGAGAGCAGCGCGGCCACGCCGACCGCGCCCGCGCCCTCGACGACGAGCTTCGACCGCTCGAGCAGGAGCACGATCGCGGAGCAGATCTCGTCGTCGGTGACGCTGACCATGTCGTCGAGGTTGTCCTCGAGGATGCGGCCGGTCAGGTCCCCGACGGACTTGACCGCAATGCCGTCGGCCAGGGTGAAACCTTCCAGACCGGCCTGCACCCCCACGATCCGCACCCCCGGCTTCGCGGCGCGCAGCGCGAGCGCGATTCCGGAGCAAAGGCCGCCGCCGCCGACCGGGATCACGACGGTCTCGACGTCGGGAACTTGGTCCACGATCTCGAGCCCGATCGTCCCCTGGCCGGCGATCACCCGCTCGTCCTCGTACGGGTGGACGAACGTGGCGCCGCTCGACTGGACGTGGGCGCGCGCTGCTTCGAGTGCCTCCTCGAAGGTCGCTCCCTGGAGCTCGGCCTTCGCGCCGTAGTTCTTCGTCGGCTCGACCTTCGCCATCGGCGCGTCCTGCGGCATGAAGATCGTCGCCTTGATGCCGGCCTCTCGGGCTGCCCACGCGACCGCCTGGCCATGATTCCCGGCGCTTGCCGCGACGACACCGGCCCGCCGCTCGCCCTTCGAGAGCGTTGCGATCTTGTTCGTGGCGCCGCGGACCTTGAACGAGCCGGTGCGTTGGAGGTTCTCCGCCTTCAGGCAGACGTCGCGGCCGGCCATCCTCGAGAGCGTCTCCGAACCGTAGACCGGCGTCACGCGCGCGATTCCGGCGAGCCGCTCGCGCGCCTCCTGGATCTCGCTCAGTTTGGGTGCAGTGTCAATCGCCAACCTTGAACACCTTGCTCATGATCTCCCGAACGGCGCTCAATGGGTCGAGCCGGCGCTGCTGAACCTCGTCGAGGAGCCGCCGCAGCTCGGGATCCTCGGCGACCGCTTCCTCGAGGTGCGTCTTGGCGCGGGCCGACGCCACGGCGAAGACCTCGCCCGCGAGGTTGCGGCGCCGCTGCTCCTCCAGCCGCCCCTCCTCCTGCAGGAACGCCCGGTGCTCCTCGATCTTCGCCCACAGCTCCGCGACGTTCTCGCCACGCGCGGCCTCGGTCAGCACGATCGGCGGCCGCCAGGCGCTCTCCTTGTCGAGCGAGAGCACCGAGCGAACCTCGTTCAGCATCGTCTTCGCCGCTGGGTGGTCCATCTTGTTGATCGCGATCACATCCGGAATCTCCATGATCCCAGCCTTGAGCGCCTGAATCGAGTCCCCCGAGCCGGGCATCAGTACGAGCACCACCGTATCGGCGATCGTGATCACCTCCACCTCGCTCTGACCGGCGCCCACGGTCTCGAGGAAGACGAGGTCCTTCCCGGCCGCGTCGAGCACGAGCATCGCCTGCAGCGTCGCCTCGGAGAGCCCGCCCTGGTGGCCGCGCGTGCCCATCGAGCGGATGAAGACCTCCGGGTCGAGGAAGTGGTCTGCGAGCCGGATCCGGTCGCCGAGGAGCGCGCCCTTCGAGAACGGGCTCGACGGGTCGACGGAGATCACGCCGACCGTCTGCTCCTCGGCGCGGACGTGGCGGACGAGCGCGCCGATCAGCGTCGACTTGCCGACTCCGGGCGGACCGGTGATGCCGAGGGCATAGGCGTTCCCGGTCTCGGCGTAGAGCTCCTTGACCACGTCGTACGCGAGCGGATCGGAGTTCTCGACCAGCGTGATCGCGCGGGCGAGCGCACGCTTGTCGCCGGCGCGAACCCCGGCGGCGAGCGATTCCCGCGTGAACTCGCGGCGCGCTGCCACGCAGCGGATGCTAGTGCTACACCGGGCCGGAGACCGGCACCGCCTCGACGGCCGGTTCCGCGGAGGCCCGTCTCGCGAGCGCGAAGCCGACGATCCCGGCCAGGCCGGCGAACGCGCCGGCAATCGCCAGGATCCAGCGTGCGCCGTACACGTCCGTCAGCCAGCCGGCGAGCACCATCCCGGCGGTGACGAACGCGACGTTGGTGCTCATCAGCACCGCGAAGGCCCGGCCGCGAAGCGCATCCGGCGCCCCGCGCTGCACGAGCAGCGCGTTGCAGACGATCGCCGAGCCGTTGCCGCAGCCTGCGACGACCACGCACGCGGACGCGACCCAGACGTTCGGCGAGAGCGCGGCTCCGACGATCCCGAGCGCGATCAGGAAGAGCGAGATCCCGTAGACGTTCGGCAGGCCGCGCTTCTCGATCCAGGCCGAGGCGAGGAGCGCGCCGACCGTGAGCCCGACCCCCGCGGAGCCCATCATCAGCCCGAGCCCGAACCGGCCCGCGCTGAGCGTGGTCAGCGCGAGGTGCGGCTCGGCGACATTCAGCGCCGCGATCGCGAACATCGCGACGTTCCACGAGACCAGGACGGTCAGGATCGGGCGCGACTGGACGGAGAGCGCGAAGCCGTCCTTCAGGTCCTGCCAGTGGCCGCGGCTCGCTGCGGCGGCGGCCTGCAGCAGGCGCTGCGGGATGCCGATCAGCAGCGCGGCCGAGAGCAGGAAGGTCACGGCGTTGATCCAGTACGCGGCGTCGACCCCTGCGGCCGCGCACAACGCGCCGCCCGCGAGCGAGCCGATCGCCCAGGTGAGGTTGTCGGCCGCCTGCAGGAGCGAGTTCGCGGTCGGCAGGTCCTCGTCCCGGACGAGGTTCGGGAGGCCCGCGTAGACCGCCGGCCGGAAGAACCCGGTCGCGACGCCCACGACCGCGGCGAGGACGACGACCTGCGTCGCGCTCGTCGTGAACGGCAGCACCGCGAAGACGCCGAAGCGGACGAGGTCCGCGTTGATCATCAGGCTGCGCCGCGAGAGGCGGTCGACGAGCGGGCCGACGAGCAGGCCGATCGCGAACATCGGCAGGAGGTCCGCGATCAGCAACGCCGCGATCCACGCGGACGAGCCGGTGCGCTCGTAGACGTCGACCTCCAGCGCGACGAGCGCGAGCCACGTCCCGAGCCCGGAGCCGATCGTCGCGAGGAAGAGCCGCCGGTAGCTCGCCTCGTGCCGGAGCAGGCCTACGCGGCTCTGCGGCTCGGACGGACCCTGGCTGTCCATTCCAAGCGCACCGTAACACCGCGGTCAGCCCTCGAACGAGGGTTTCGAAGCCTATTTCGAGAACGCCGAGACGCGGCCGAGCGCCTCGGCCAGGAAGCGGTGCTCGTCGTCGGTGCCGACGGTCACGCGGATCGCTCCGGGTGCTCCGAAGCCGTGCGTCGGGCGGACGATCACGCCCTCGCGGAGCAGCGTCTCGAAGAACGTCCGCGAGTCCTCGCCAACGGCTGCGAAGAGGAAGTTCGCGACCGCCGGCCCGACCGGATCGAGCCCGTGCTCGCGCAGAATCGAGTCGAGCTGCGGCCGTGCCTCCTCGTTGGCGCGGCGCCGCCGCTCGAGCTCCTCCGGCGAGTCGAGGCTCGCGAGCGCGGCCTCCTGCGCGGGCGTCGTGATGTCGAAGGCGCGGCGAACCTTCCCGATCGCGGTCACGACGGCCTCGGGCGCGAGCGCGTAGCCGACGCGGACCCCGGCGAGCCCGTAGATCTTCGAGAACGTGCGCAGGACCGCGACGCGGCGGCCGGCCCTCAGGTCGTCGAGGCCGTTCGGGTAGTCCGGGTCGTCGATGTACTCGAAGTACGCCTGGTCGAGCACCGTCAGCACGTGATCCGGGACACGGTCGAACCAGGCGTCGAGCTCCGCTCGGGTGTTCGTCGTCCCGGTCGGGTTGTTCGGCAGGCAGAGGTAGGCGATCTTCGTGCGCGGCCCGATCGCGTCGAGCATCGCCTCGAGGTCGTAGCGGCCGTCCTGGAGCGGAATCGTGCGCGGGACGGCCCCGAGCTTGCGCGCGTCGATCACGTAGCTCGGGAACGACGGCCAACCGCAGACGATCTCGTCGCCGGGCTCGAGCATCGCCTGGCTGAGGCAGTCGACGATCCCGTCCGAGCCCGCACCGGGAGCGACCTCCTCGAAGCGGAGATCGAATCGCTCCGCCAGAGCCGCGCGCAGCCGGTACGCGCCGCCGTCCGGGTAGCGGTTCAACTCGGGGACGCAGCGCTCGATCGCCTCGCGCGCCGCGAGGAACGGCCCGAACGGCCCTTCGTTGGAGGCGAGCTTGACCACGCGCTCGAGACCGAGCTCGCGCTGCACCTCCTCGACGGGCTTGCCCGGCTCGTACGGGACGAGGTCGTTGACCGCAGGCGTGAAGAAGCTGTCCGCAATGTCCGCGAGCCGCGCCACTTGAGAGACCCTATAGGTCCGGCAGCGAGCCCTCTTGGTACTGACAGCGGGACCAGTCTGAGAAGCCGCCGTAGGCCTCTGTGGGCTTCGTCTTCTCCTCGGTGACGCCGGCTCCGTGGGCGATGGCGCGGGGCTCCACGGGGTAGACGAGGCCCACGCGGCCGCCCCTGGCTCCCACCGCCAGGACGACGGACGGCCCGCTTCCGGCGCCAACGATCATGTGGTTCGTCTCCGGCGGGCAGTGCACGAAGTCCCAAGCGCGCAGCGTCCGCTCCTCGCCTTCGACGAGCAGCAGGCACTCCCCCGCGAGCACGAGGAAGTCCTCCTGCTTGCGCTCGCGGTGGTACAGCCCGATCGGCTGGCCCGGCTCGAGGACGTTGAGGTTGATCCCGAGCTGCCGGAAGCGTCGCTTGCCCTCGAAGTTGCAGAAGCGCCCGAAATGCCCCGCGTCGCGCCAGCGGCTTTCGCGCGCGTTGATCACGAACCAGCCGTCGCCGTCGGCGACGAGACCGAACTTCGTCTCTCGGAGCGGGATCTGGGGAACGGTCAGTGCGCGGTCCGGTGCAGGCTCAACGCCGGCGCGGGCGCGCGGCCTTCCGGCGGCTTGGTCGCCGGGCGGACGGCGTTGCCGATACCGATCCGGAGGCCGCAGGTGGGCGCGTACATCGGCTCGGAGAGCGCGTTGTCGTCGGCCTGCGGCTCCAGGCCCACCGCGAAGGCCTCGATCGCGCGTCCGCGGCAGGCGCCCTCGGGGACGACGTCGGCGCCGGTGTAGTCCCCGACCATCGGCCCCTGGCTGCTGAGCGCGATCTCCGCCAGCGTCATCGACGCCAGGTACAGCGGCGCGGTCCAGTGCGCTCCGGCATCGGGGGACGAGACGTATCCGACCCTCGCGTGACAGAGGCTGTCGTAGTTGTACGCCTGGCAGTTGGCGACCGGATACGAGTAGTAGAAGAGCCCGAGATGGGCCGAGCTGCCGGAGGTGTTCCGGTCGGCGGCGATCCCGGGGATGAAGTGGTCGTTCGTGTTCGATTGGCCCCCGGAATCGGCCTCGATCGGGATGCGAACCGGGCCGCCGAAGATCGGCGTCGGGTTCGCGGCCGTCGGCGCCGGCATCACGCTCATCGCGATGTCGTTCGGGTCCGAGCTCGAGTTGTTCGCGACGTTGTTCTTCGTCACGAATGCGCCGGCGGCGTGCGCGTAGGCCAGCACGGGGGTGATCGTCGCGCCCTGTCCGCTGTTGCACACCGTGGCGCCAACGGTGCCGATCGTGACGACCTCTGGGTGCGCTCCGTTCGGGTCGATCCGAAGCGTCTGGCCCGCGGCGAGCCCGCTGATGTTCGCGAGCCGGACGCAGCTGGCGCCCGCGGCCGCGGCCGCGGCGAGGGTCGTGTTCTGGGTGCGGAAGCTGCGCGTCTGCCAGGCGACGTAGATCGCGCCCGCGCCGTCCATCGCCGAGCCCGGCAGCAGCGAGGTGCGGAAGCCGCCGGCGACGAGATGCTCGGCCGTCATGTTCGGAAGGATCAGCGTGGTCGCCGACCACGTCGCGCCGCAGTCGCTCGAGGTGAACCAGCTCACGCCGGAGGTGGCGATCGGCACGACGACGCGGCCGCAGGCGCTGCCGGGCGGCGCGTTCGGTGGCGGCGGCTGGACGAGCGGAACCCCGCCGATCCCCTGGGCGTTGTCGGCGGTGTTCGCCGGCGGCGACCAGGTCAGGCCGCCGTCCGTGGAGGTCTGCATCTTGATCGTCTCGCTGCCGTTGTCCCACTCCTGGTAACAGTTGCCGTAACCGGCGCTGTCCGGCCAGTTGTCGCAGGTGATCCAGTTCTTGTCCGGGAAGCTGCCGACTTCCGTCGTGATCGGTGGATCCCAGTTGATGCCGTCCGTCGAGCGGTTGACGAACAGGCCGACGGTGTTGGCGTCGCCGGCGAGGCCCAGCGAGTCGATCAGCCAGACGCCGTCCTGCGCGTCGTAGGCCACTGCCGGGTCACTCGCACGGGAAAGCGGGCCCGCGCCGGTCGTTGCCTGGCCGCCGAAGACCGTCAGCGGGAGCAAGCCGGTCTGCCAGGTGCGGCCGCCGTCCGTGCTGGTCGACCAGCCGATGTCACAGGAGCCGCCGTCGTAGACGCGGCCGACCTGGAAGGTCGAGACGAGCATCTGACCGTGCGCCGCAGTCATCGGCTCGACCTCGCTCGAGTGGTAGGAGAGCGGACCGGTGCACATGTCGTGACTGGCCTCCGTCAAGAGGGGGAGGGTTCCGCGGTCGGTCGTCTGGGCAGCGCCGAGCGGGACGAGCACCATGACGGCGCCTGCGGCCAGGAACGCGACGGCTTTCGCGAGCATCTCTCCCCTCCCCTCGGTGTGGCCCGGCCGATCCTGCGCTGTCCGGCCACGCGTGTCAATAGCATTCGCGCGGAATGCGGGTCGGAGTTCCGGCAGAGAGCACGCCCGGCGAGCAGCGGGTGGCGCTCGTTCCCGAGGTCGTGGCCCGGCTCGTCCCAGGCGGCTTCGAGGTCGTCGTGGAGCGCGGCGCCGGGACGGCTGCCTCCTTCCCGGATGCTGCCTACGAGGAGGCCGGCGCTCGCATCGAGTCGGATCCGTGGGACGCGGACGCCGTCGTGAAGGTGCAGGCGCCTTCGGTAGAGGAGGCCGGTCGGCTCCGCCAGGGGCAGGTGCTGATCGGGTTCCTGCAGCCGCTCACGGACCGCGAGGGGATCGAGCGGCTGGCGGGGCGCGGCGTGACGGCATTCGCCATGGAGTCGATCCCGCGCATCACGCGGGCGCAGCCGATGGACGCGCTCTCCTCGCAGGCGACGGTGTCGGGGTACAAGGCGACGCTTCTCGCCGCGGAGCGGCTGCCCAAGTTCTTCCCGATGCTGATGACGGCGGCCGGGACCGTCGCCCCGGCGAAGGTTCTGGTGCTCGGGGCCGGCGTCGCGGGGCTGCAGGCAATCGCGACGGCGCGGCGTCTCGGGGCGGTCGTGACGGGCTTCGACGTGCGTCCGGTCGTGCGCGAGCAGATCGAGAGCCTCGGTGCGAACTGGCTCGATCTCGGCGTCGTCGGCGAGGAGACCGCGGGCGGGTACGCGCAGGAGCTTTCCGAGGAGCAGCAGCGGCAGCAGCAGGAGGAGCTCGAGGCGCGGCTGCCCGAGTTCGACGTCGTGATCACGACCGCGCTGATCCCCGGGAGGCCGGCGCCGCGGCTGATTCCGGCTTCGGCCGTGGCCGCGATGCGCCCCGGATCGGTGATCGTGGATCTCGCCGCTGAGACCGGCGGGAACTGCGAGCTGACCTCGCCGGGTGAGATCGTCGAACGTGAGGCCGTCACGATCGTCGGGCTGACGAACCTGCCGAGCACGATGCCGTACCACGCCAGCCAGCTCTACGCGCGGAACGTGGCGGCGCTGCTGCAGCACCTCGCGCCCGAGGGCGACCTGGTGCTCGACTTCGAGGACGAGATCACCGCGGGCGCCTGCGTGACGAGGAAGGACGAGGTTCCGGCGTGAGCCCGTCGAGGCGGCGGCCGGGCCGACCGGGGACGAATCGGCACAGGCCGGCGACGAATCGGCACGTTTTCGGCAGAGCCCCGGCACAGACACGCGCGAAGCCGGCCGGTATCGTCATCCGCGAGGGCGGCGGGACAACAAGCCCCACCCTGGGTGGGGGGTACGGGGTCGGTTTCCGCGCTGGCGCGGCTACGGGCGGCGTGTCCTCGTGAGCCACAACACCCTGCTCGTCTTCGAGCTGACGATTCTCGTGCTCGCGATCTTCCTCGGCTTCGAGGTGATCTCAAAGGTCCCGACCCTCCTCCACACGCCGCTGATGTCCGGCACGAACGCGATCCACGGGATCGTCGTCGTCGGCGCTATGGTCGTCCTCGGCTCACCACACAAGGACGCCTTCGACTGGGTGATCGGCGTCCTCGCGGTCGTCCTCGGCTCGGCGAACGTCGTCGGTGGCTTCGTCGTTACCGACCGGATGCTCGAGATGTTCAAGAAGCGCGAGCCTGCGAAGCCGACGGACGCTTCGCGGGACGGCAAGAGCGCTGAATGAGCACGAACCTCGCGAACCTGCTCTACCTGATTCCGATCGTCTGCTTCATCCTCGCGCTGCGCTTCCTTTCCAACCCGGCGCATGCGCGGCGCGGCAACCAGATCGGCGCGTTCGGGATGATCGTCGCGGTCGTCGTCACCTGGATCAAGACGGGGACGACGAGCTGGTGGGCGATCGCGCTGGGGATGCTGATCGGCGGAGGCTTCGGAGCGGTCGCCGCGCGCCGCGTGAAGATGACCGCGATGCCGCAGATGGTGGCGCTGTTCAACGGCGTCGGGGGCGGCGCGGCGGCGTTGATCGCGCTTGCGGAACTGCACAGAATCCTCCCCGAGCCGGGCCGCCCGAAGATCGACATCGCCACTGCGATCGCGCTCTCCGCGTTGATCGGCGCGATCTCGTTCGCCGGCTCGATGGTCGCCTTCGCCAAGCTCCAGGAGCTGATTCAGGGCCGGCCGATCACGTATCC
>DATDMJ010000037.1:0-16273 GCA_036518855.1 Gaiellaceae bacterium
ATCGACCGCGAGATCACCATCAAGCACGCCGCCGACGAGGAGCTCGAGGAAGAGGTCTACGAGGACGACGAGGCGGACCTCGAAGCGCGGCCGCCGGTCGTCACGATCATGGGCCATGTCGACCACGGCAAGACGACGCTCCTCGACGCGATCCGCGAGAGCGCGGTCGTCGAGACCGAGGCCGGCGGGATCACGCAGCACATCGGCGCCTACCAGGTGCAGCACGACGGACGCAAGCTGACGTTCCTCGACACTCCGGGCCACGAGGCATTCACCGCCATGCGCGCCCGCGGCGCGAAGGTGACCGACATCGCGGTGCTGGTCGTGGCAGCCGACGACGGCGTGATGCCGCAGACGCGCGAGTCCATCTCGCACGCGCGCGCGGCCGAGGTGCCGATCGTGGTCGCCGTGAACAAGGTCGACCTGCCCGATGCCAACGCGGACCGCGTGCGCAACGAGCTCGCTGCCGAGGGCCTCCAACCGGAGGAGTGGGGCGGCACGACGCAGTTCTCCGAGGTCTCGGCCAAGCAGGGCCAGGGCCTCGACGACCTGCTCGAGAAGGTGCTCCTCGTCGCGGATGCCGAGCTCGAGCTGACGGCGAACCCGAAGGCCGATGCCTCGGGGCCGATCATCGAGTCGCGCCTCGACGTGGGCCGTGGCCCGGTCGCGACGATGCTCGTCCACCGCGGCACGCTCGACGTCGGCGACGCGATCGTCGCCGGGGACGCGTGGGGCAAGGTGCGCGCGCTCTACAACTTCCGCGGCGAGAAGGTCAAGAACGCGAAGCCCGGCGAGCCGGTCGAGATTCTCGGCTTCGACCATCCGCCGCCCGCCGGCGAGCAGGCCCGCGTCGTCGAGAACGAGCGGCAGGCGCGCCATTACGCGCAGGTGCGCGGGGAGCGGTTGCGCCGCGAGCAGCTCGCACAGCGCCGCACAGGCGTCTCGCTCGAGTCGCTCTTCGAGCAGATCCAGGAGGGCGCTGTCCAGGACCTCAACCTCGTCCTCAAGGCCGACGTGGACGGCTCGGTCGAGGCCGCGCTTTCCGAGCTCCAGAAGATCCAGCACCCCGAGGTGCGCGTCAACCCGATCCACCAGGGTGTCGGCGGGATCACGGAGAACGACATCATGCTCGCCTCGGCCTCGAACGCGATGGTCGTCGGCTTCAACGTGCGGCCCAACGCCGAGGCGCGCGCGCTGGCCGACCGCGAGGGCGTGGAGATCCGGACCTACCGGGTCATCTACCAGCTCACCGAGGACATCGAGCAGGCCCTCGTCGGGATGCTCAAGCCGGTCCGCACCGAGGAGACGATCGGCGAGGTCGAGGTGCGGGCGCTGTTCCGCGTCTCGCGGCTCGGCACGATCGCCGGCTCGTACGTCACCAACGGCCAGGTGCGCCGCGGCGCGAGCGTCCGCGTCGTGCGCGACGGCACGGTCATCTACGAGACCCGCATCGCGCAGCTCAAGCGGTTCAAGGACGACGTCCGCGAGGTCGAGGAGGGCTTCGAGTGCGGCATCCTCCTGGACGGCTTCAACGACGTGAAGGAAGGCGACGTGCTCGAGGTGTACGAGACGCGCGAGGTCGAGCGCACCGACCTCGAGACGCCGGCTCCGGCCGCCACTTAACGCTTGGGCGCCGGCTACGTCGGCATCCTCTCCGCCGAGCTTCACTTCCCCGAGAACGGCTCGCTGAAGGGCAAGCGCAAGGAGCTCCTGTCCGTGAAGGCGCAGCTGCAGCGCCGGTTCGGCGCTTCCGTTGCCGAGGTCGACCACCACGAGCTCTGGCAGCGGTCGCGGCTGACGCTGTCGTGCGTGGCGCGCGGCCACCACGAGCTTGAGGAACTGCTCGACGGTGCGGAGCGCTACCTCGCGGGCCAGGCGTTCGAGCTCGGGCTCGTCGAGCGCGAGATCGTCACCCTCGACGACTGACCCCGCTTGAATACCGGCATGAGCGACCGGATGCGACGCGTGAACGAGGCTGTCCGGGAGGTGATCTCGGAAGGGGTCGGCGAGCTGAAGGACCCGCGCGTCGGCTTCGTCACCATCACCGGCGTCGAGACATCGGCCGACCTGCGCCATGCGACCGTCTTCGTCAGCGTGCTGGGCAGCGAGGCCAAGCGCAAGAAGACGCTCGCGGGGCTGGCCGCGGCCCACGGCGTGCTCCAGGCTCGTCTTGCACGCGAGCTCCGGCTGAAGCGGACCCCCCAGCTGAGCTTCGAGTACGATCCGACGGTCGAGCGCGGAGTCCGTATGACTCAACTCATCGATGAGCTCGCGCCAAGAGACCAATGACGATCTGAGGGCGGTCGCGGAAGCCCTCCGCTCGCACGACCGGTTCTTGATCGTCACGCACGAGAACGCGGACGGCGACGCGTTGGGCTCGCTGGTCGCGATGAGGCTCGGGCTCGAACGACTCGGCAAGGACATCGTGACGTTCCTTCCGGGCGAGAGCGGCATCCCGCGTGACCTCGCGCTGCTCGATCTCCAGGGCCTGCAGCGCGAATTGCCGGCCGATGCGGCGGAGCGAGTGCTGCTCGCCCTGGACTGCGCCAACGCCGCCCGGATGGGCGCCGCCGCGGAGCTCCTGGACCGGGTGCCGCTCTCGATCGATGTCGACCACCACCACGACAACACCCGCTTCGGGGCGATCAACCTCGTGCTCGACCGAGCCTCGTCGACCGGTGAGATCGTCGCCGGGATCCTCGACGAGCTCGGAATCGAGCTCGACCGAGAGATCGCGGAGCCGACCTACGTGGCGCTGGTGACGGACACGGGGGCGTTCGGATACACGAATACGACTCCGGAAGCGCACGAGCTCGCTGCCCGTCTGCTCCGGGCGGGCGTCGACCCGCGCCACGTCTTCCAGCAGATCTACGAGCACGTAGCCCTCGCGCACCTGAAGCTCGTCGGCCGCGCCCTGGAGCGCGCGGCCGTCTACGAGGGGGGCCGGTTGATCGTGTCGTATCTGCTGCGCGGCGACTTCGAGGAGTTCGGGGTGGGGGAGGAATACGCTGAAGGGGTCATCGACCCGTTGCGTCAGGTCGACGGGACCGAGATGACCGCGATGATCCGCGAGCCACCCGAGCCGCCGGACGCGGCCCGGCGGGTCTCGCTTCGAGCCTCGCACGACGAGATCGACGTCTCCGCGATCGCGCGTAAGCGGGGCGGAGGGGGGCATCGCCAGGCTGCCGGATTCTCGAGCGAGGAGTCGATCGACGAGATCGTCGAGTTCGTCCGCAGCGAGTTCCTCCAGGCGACGCGTGCCGCCGCGCGCGCTTAGCCCGAGCGGCATCCTGCTCGTCGACAAGCCCGAGGGGCCGTCGTCGTTCCGCGTCGTTGCGGACGTGCGGCGCCGCACCGGCGCGCGGACCGGGCACGCGGGGACGCTCGATCCGTTCGCGAGCGGGCTCCTCCTGGTGTTGTCCGGTGCGACAACTAAGCTGGCCTCGTGCTTCGTTGGGCTGGACAAGCGCTACTTGACAGACGTCGACCTCGGCGCGATCACCGACACCGGCGACCCGGAGGGGCGGCTGCTGGAGCGGCACGACGCGCCGACCCCGACAGAGCTCGAACAGCGGCTCGCGGACCTCCGCGGCGAGATCGAGCTGCCGGTCCCCGCCGCTTCGGCGGTGAAGATCGGCGGCGAGCGCGCGTACCGGCTGCATCGTCGCGGCGTCGAGGTCGAGATGCCGCTGCGGCGCTCCCGGGTCGACGCGCTCGATGTCATTTCCTATAACCACGGGGTCGCGCGGCTCGACCTGCGGGTGAGCTCCGGCACCTACGTCCGGGCGATCGCTGCGGCGCTCGGCGGGCACTGTGTAGCGCTGCGGCGCACCGAGGTGGGCCCCTTCCTGGTCGAGGAGGCCGATCCGGACCGGTTCATCTCGCCCGAGGAGGCGCTGGAGCGGATCGGTGTCGGCGCGGGCTCGCGGGAGGCGCCTTGAAGGTCGTGCGCTCGGTGGCCGAGCTTCGGCAGGAGCCGCGGGCGGTGGCGATCGGAACCTTCGACGGAGTCCATCTCGGACACCGGCGAGTTCTGGAGGCTGCAGTTGCTGCCCGCCTGACGCCGACCGCGGTCACCTTCGACCCGCATCCACGGATCGCGTTCGGCCACGAGGTCGAGCTTCTCACGACGCTTCGCCGCCGCCTCGAGCTGATCGCCGACGCAGGCATCGAAGACGCGCTTGTCGTCGAGTTCGATCTCGACCTGGCACGGCTCGAGCCGGAAGAGTTCGTCGAGCGAGTCCTGCGCTCGGTCGGGACCGAGGTCGTGGTGGCCGGGGCGGACTTCCGATTCGGCCACGGGCGCACCGGCGATCTCGAGCTGCTCCGACGGCTCGGCATCGATGCGCGCACGGTTCCGCTGGTCGAGAACGTCTCCTCGAGCAGGATCCGCGATCTGCTCCGCGCCGGAGAAGTCGAGCGTGCGGCGAAGCTGCTCGGCAGGCCGCCGGAGGTCGAGGGAACCGTCGTCGCGGGCGATGCGCGCGGAGGGACGCTCGGCTTCCCGACTGCGAACCTGCGCGTCGCGCGCGACCTTCTCGTCCCTGCGCACGGGATCTACGCGGGGGCCGCGGACGGCCACAGGGCAGCGATCTCGATCGGAACGAACCCCCATTACGGCGGCGCCGAGCGGCGCTTCGAGGCCCATCTGCTCGACTTCGAGGGCGATCTCTACGGCCGGCGTCTCGTGGTCGAGCTGTGGCGGCGCCTGCGCGATGAGCAATCGTTCTCGAGCGAAGGCGAGCTCGTCGCGCAGATCGGCCGGGACGTCGAGGAGACGCGAATCGCGGAGCCGCCGGCCTAGCGCGCGAAAGCGTCGTGATTCGGCAGATTCGGACAGCGCAAGTTTCCGCAATCTGCGGAATCTGCTGGGTATGGCAGAGAGGACGCGATCGAGTCCGCTGCTCCGCGTGATCGAAACGGTGGGGTGCCTGGCGTGTGGCGCCGTCTATGCAAAGCCGAGCCTCGGCGGTACGGCGGCGACGAACCCCGGCTGCCCGAAGTGCGGGTATCTCGGCTGGTCATCGCTCAATCCCGTTCAAGAGTCAGCGCCGCACCACTTCTACGCGGATCCCCGGCAGACCCACCCCGCCCCACGACGCTGACGCCGCCGAAATAGTGGTGCCGCGAGGGCCACTGGCGTACCTCCCAGCCTGCCCTCTCCAGGGCTGACGAGACCTCCGGCTCGAAGCCCGGCTCGAGCTGGACCATGCCCGCCGAAGGGTGTAACCGTGGCCGGTCGACCGCGGCCTGCGGATCCAGCCCTTCGTCGAGGACCCCGGCAACGACCTGCAGCAGCGCTCCGCGTAGCCGTGTGCCGCCTGCAGCTCCGCCTGAGAGCACGACCCCGGCGTCGTCGAGGACGATGCTCGGCGCCATCATGCTCCCCATTCGCTCGCCCGGCTCGAGCCGGCCGCGAACGAGGTCGGTCTCCCCGAGCATGCTGTTCAAGTGCGTGTCGAGACCCGGGAGGAAGTCGCCGGAGCCGAGCCCGAGGCTGCTCGTCAGCGCGCAGGCGCTGCCTTCGGCGTCGACGACGGTCAGATTCGTCGTGTGGCTCTCCGTTCCACCCCCGTCGAGCACGCGCGCGAGCGTGAGCGCGCGGTCGGCCGACGTGAGGCCTCGAAGCGAAGGCAGCGCCTCGAGCGCCGCAGGGACGCCCGAGAGCCCTTCCCGCGTCAGGAAGCGTGTCTCGGCGTATTGCACCTCGACCGGCTCGGACCACGCGGCGTCGTAGCGCCGGAGGTCCTCGGCGGTGACGAGGCCGCCGCGCTCGTCCATCAAGCCGAGGAGTGAGCGCGCCAGCGACCCGTCGTACTGGCTGCGCGGCCCCTCGTCGGCGAGGTGCTCGAGCGCGGTGACCAGCCCGGGTTGTTCGAGCCGCGCGCCGGCCTGGAGCAACTCGCCGCCGGGTGCGTAGATCGCCGCGCCCTCGTTCATCGTCATCACGGGTGCGAGCATCGCCAGGCACGAGGCATGCGCCGGAGGAAAATCGACGCCCTCGCGCGCGAGCCGAATCGCCGGCTCGACGAGCCGCGGCCATGGGAGTCGCCCGTAGGCCGCGTGCAGGGCGCCGAGCCCGGCCGGGAGCCCGGGCACGCCACACGAGGCGATCCCGATCGCGTAGTGCACGAGCTCCGTCCCGAACGGGATCTCGAGCCCCACCAGCTCGACATCGCGTCGTTCGCCGCCCAGGCCCGGAATCGCGACGAAGCAGTCGAGGTTCCGCGCGCGGCCGCTCGGCGAGTCGAAGTAGATCGCGTGCCCGCCGCCGAGAAGGCCGGTCATGACGGTCTCGGCGACGCATGACGCGAGCGACGCGGCCACGGCAGCGTCCGCGGCGGAGCCCCCGTCTGCGAGCACCTCGATCCCGGCCTCGACCGTGGCCGGATGCCCTGCTGCGACCGCTGCCTGCACCGTGGGGAGATCGTGACGCTTCGGGCGCACTCGCGTCACACACCCGTGCGCATTTGCTCGTTACGCTCGCAGTGGGGAGGAGGTTGGTGGCCATCGGGCCTGAAGGGAGACAAAGGCCGCGAGTTGCTACCCTTCCCGGCAGACCGCAGTCTCGGCCGCACGCGGGTGCTTCCTCGCGGCGCGCTTGGACTGCGGAGTCGTGTAAGGCGACCGCACCGACAAGGCCGGCACGGTCTTCGTGGTCGGCGTCGCAGGCGAGCGCCTTAGAAGGAGGCAGTTTGACCCTCACCAAGGAAGCGAAGCAGGACATCGTCGGCAAGCACGGCCGCAGCGAGCAGGACACCGGCTCGGCCCACGTGCAGATCGCGCTCTTGACCGCGCGGATCAACGAGCTCACCGAGCATCTCCGACAGCATCCGAAGGACCACCACTCGAGGCGCGGCCTGCTCAAGCTCGTCGGCCGCCGCCGGCGCTTCCTGCAGTACCTGCAGAAGCGCGACCTCGAGGGCTACCGCAACCTGATCCAGGAGCTCGGCCTCAGGAGGTAGGCCGGCCCCGACAACTATCCCGCGGAGGGTGGAAGTTTGAGCGAGCTTCGGGCGGATCGAAGCTGACTCAAACCTCCACTCTCCACAAGAAGTGGAGGAACAACATGGCAGTAACGACTGAGCCCAGGATCGCGACGGTGTCCGTCACCGTCGGCGACCAGGAGCTGACCTTCGAGACCGGCAAGCTCGCCAAGCAGGCGGACGGCGCCGTGCTCGTCCGCGCCGGCGAGACGATGGTGCTCGCTACGGCGCAAGGCAAGATGGAGGCCCGCGAGGGCGCCGATTTCTTCCCGCTCACCGTCGACGTCGAGGAGCGGATGTACGCCGCCGGGAAGATCCCCGGCGGTTTCTTCAAGCGCGAAGGACGCCCGACCGAGCGGGCGATCCTCACCGCTCGCATGATCGACCGCCCGATCCGGCCGCTCTGGCCCAAGGGCTTCCGCAACGAGGTCCACGTCGTCTGCACGACGCTCTCGGCCGACCTCGTGACCGCGCACGACATTCTCTGCATCAATGGCGCATCTGCCGCGCTGATGGTCTCGCCGCTGCCCTTCCTCGGGCCGGTCGGCGCCGTCCGCATAGGCCAGATCGACGGCGAGCTCGTCGTCAACCCGACGCTCGCGGAGACCGAGGCCGACGACAGTGCCCTGGATCTCGTTGTCGTCGGCACGCGGGACGCGCTGACGATGGTCGAGGCGGGCGCCGCGGAGGTCCCCGAGGAGACGATCCTCGAGGCCTTCGAGCTCGCCCACGACGAGATCGTCCGGATCTGCGACGCGCAGGAGGACCTGCGCCGCCAGGCCGGCAAGGAGCGCTGGCTCGACGCCGAGCTCACCGAGCAGCTCGAAACGGAGCACGGCCCGAGCTTCCAGGAGCGGATCCGGAACGACGGCCTCCGCGAGGGCAGTTCGGTCGTCGAGGAGCTCCTCTCCGAGCTTTGCCCGCCGATCACGATGGACTCCACCGAGGACGACATCCGTAGGCAGATCCAGGTGCGTTCGAGCCTCGTGATGATCCTCGAGCGGCAGCGGCTCGAAGCGACGATCGGCCCGGTGCGCGAGCAGTTCGAGGACGACCTGCGCGCCCTGACCGACGCCGAGCAGGACTCGAAGGAGCTCAGGTCGGCGAAGCGGAACCTGCTCTTCGAGCGCATCGAGGAGGAAATCCAGCTGCCGTTTCCGGTCGGGCCGACGCCGGCCGACGAGGACGCGCCCGCGGTCAAGGACTCGATGACCCGCCAGTTCATCAAGCGCGCCGCCGAGGCGATCTACAAGGAGCTCGTCCGCCGGAAGATCGCGATCGACAAGCGCCGTCCCGATGGGCGCGGCGCGGAGGAGATCCGCGCGGTCTCGTGCGAGGTCTCCGTCAGCCCTCGCACGCACGGCTCCGCGCTGTTCACGCGCGGCCAGACGCAGATCATGACCCTCCTCACACTCGGCACCGCCAAGGAGGGCCAGCGGATCGACGACCTCTCGCTCGAGTCCGAGCGCCGCTACATGCACCACTACAACTTCCCGCCCTACTCGGTCGGGGAGACCGGCTTCATGCGAGGTCCGAAGCGGCGTGACATCGGTCACGGCGCGCTCGCACAGCGGGCGCTCGAGCCCGTGATCCCGGGCCTCGAGGCGTTTCCGTACACGATCCGCCTCGTCTCGGAGACGCTCGAGTCGAACGGCTCGTCCTCGATGGGCTCGGTCTGCGGCTCGACCCTCGCGCTCCAGGATGCCGGCGTGCCGATCAAGGCGCCCGTCGGCGGGATCGCGATGGGCCTCGTCAAGGAGGGCGACGACTACGTGATCCTGACCGACATCCAGGGCGCCGAGGACCACCTCGGCGACATGGACTTCAAGGTCGCCGGCACGCGCGACGGGATCACCGCGCTGCAGATGGACATCAAGATCACCGGCGTCACGCAGGAGATCATGAGCAACGCGCTCGCACAGGCGAAGCGGGCGCGCGAGTTCATCCTCGACAAGATGGCCGAGGTCCTGCCGGAGAGCCGCACGGAGCTCCCCTCGCACGCGCCGCGGATCTCGACGGTGAAGATCGACCCGGAGAAGATCGGCATGGTGATCGGCAAAGGCGGCGAGACGATCCGCGCGCTCGAGGCCGACCACGAGGTCCAGATCGACATCGAGGAGGACGGCACGATCCTGATCTACGCGACCGAGGGCGAGAAGGCCGAGGCCGCGATCGCCGCGATCGAGTCGATCACGAAGGAGCCCGAGGTCGGCGACACCTACACCGGCAAGGTCGTGAAGACGACCCAGTTCGGCGCGTTCGTCGAGCTCAAGAAGGGCACCGACGGCCTGCTCCACGTCTCGAACGTCGGCCCGGGACGCGTCGGCCACATCGAGGACGTGATCGGTCGCGGCGATGTGCTCGACGTGATCGTCCAGGAGGTCGACAAGGAGCGCGGTCGGATCGGCCTCAAGTTGATCGCCAAGCACGAGAACGGGACGCTCGTCCAACCCGAGGAGCTGATCGAGCGCGCCAAGAACGCCCCGCCTCGCGAGCGTGAGGAGCGCCCGCCTCGACGCGACGGCGAGCGTGGGGGCGGTCGTCGCGGGGGCCGGGGCCGGGGCGGCCGCGACCGCGACTGAGGCCGAGGATCGGAGCACGGCGCCCGCGCTCGTCGAGGCGCGGGCGCAGCTCCTCCTGATCGGGATGTTGAGGCTGGTGCTCGCCGTGGCGGGCCTTGCCGCGGCGATCGCAGCCGGAGAACGAGCGGGCGCGGCGGCCGCGCTCTTCGCGGCGGGCGCGGTGATCCTGCTCGTCGCGGTCATGAGCAGCAGGCGGCGCCGGGTCGTCTGGACACGGCTCGTCGAGGCGGAGCCGCTCGAGTCCGAGCCGAAGCTCGAGCCACGGAGGTTGATCGTCGCGAGGGCCGCCTACCCCAGCACGATCGGGCTGACCGTGCTGATCGCGATGTCCCTGTTCCTCGCGCCCGCACTCGCAGCCCTGCTCGCCGGAATCCTGGCCGGCCTCGGCGCCGCCGCGCTCGGCTTCGCGGCGCAGCTCTCGGCCTGGGAGCGGCAGCGAGGCGCACGGGTGCTCGCGGAGCCGGGCCGCGGCGGCCGCGTCTTCGAGGCGCCGCGGTGACGCACGACACCATCGTTCTGCTCGCCGTCCTGGGCGTCGTCGGTCAGGCGCTGTTCGTCGTCCTCGTGGTGCTGGCGCTCGTCTGGCGGGACGGGCTGCGCAGCGCGCTCGAAGGCTACGAGCTGTGGCTCGCGTTCCTCGTGTCGTCGATCGCGACGGCAGGGAGCCTCTTCTTCTCCGAGATCGCGCACTTCGTTCCGTGCGAGCTGTGCTGGTACCAACGGATCTGCATGTATCCGCTCTCGATCACGACGCTGCTGGCCGCCCTCGCGAACGACCGCCGCGCGGCGCGCTACCTGTTGCCGCTGCCGCTCGTGGGGGCTGGGGTCTCGGTGTACCACCTGCTGGTCGAGAACAACGTCGTCGGGCAAACGCAGGCCTGCCTGATCTCGGCGCCGGGCGGCTGCGCCGTCAAATGGATCAACGAGTTCGGGTACATGACGATCCCGACGCTGGCACTGACGGGCTTCGCGCTCTGCTTCGCCTTCCTCCTGCTGGCGGCCCTTCCGGCCGCTACCGTGGAGCGGACATGACGAGCGGCAAGAAGGCCCGCAAGCAGCGAAGAACGCCGGCGCCGCCGCCGGTCCGGAGCAAGGGTGGGGGCGGCAGGCGCGCCTCGCCGAAGGTGCTTGCCATCGGCGCCGGCGTGATCGCGCTTGCGGCGGTGGCGGTGGTGCTCGCGTTCGCGCTCACGGGCGGCTCGTCCTCAGGCTCCAGCAACACGGGGACGACGGCCAGCACGCTGCCGGATGCCGGCACCGCACAAGCGCTCTTAAAGGGCATCCCTCAGCACGGCAACGTCCTCGGCAAGCCGAATGCGCCGGTGACGATGGTTCAGTACATCGACCTTCAGTGCCCCATCTGCCAGCGGTTCGAGACGACGGTGCTGCCGACCATCGTGCAGCGCTACATCAGGTCGGGAAAGGTGCGCCTGGTCTCGCGCCCGATCGCGTTCATCGGACCGGATTCGGTTCGTGGGCGGGCCGCTGCGATCGCGGCGGGAAAGCAGAACCGCCTCTTCAACTTCACGCAGCTCCTCTACCTCAACCAGGGCAGCGAGAACTCGGGCTGGCTCGACGACAACTTCATCCGCTCCGCCTACGCGAGCATTCCCGGCCTGGATGCCGCGGCCGCCGAGAAGGCGCGGAACGGGTCGGCGGTGTCGCAACTGGCCGACCAGTACGCCGCGCAGGCGAACAACGACAACGTGCGCGGAACGCCGACGATCCTCGTCGGCAGGAGCGGCGGGAAAACGACCGAGGTCACCTCGCCGGACGTCGCGGGTCTCAGCGCCGCGATCCAGGCGGCCCTCGCGGGCCACTAGCCACCGGACCGGCCGCACGGGTGGGCTTCCTCACCGGGAAGGCTAGGTGCCAGCTGAGAAAACGGCACTAGTCTGATCGGAAGCTGGTCGAATCTAGCTGGGGAGGCGGGAACGAATGACCCGAGCCATCAGGCATATGGTTGTTGCTGCGTGCGTCGTCGCAGCGGTCGGTGCAACGGTGTTCATGGGAGTTGCGAAGGCCAACGGCCCCGGCGCGGTCGACATCAGCTGCACCAGCGCGACTTACACCTACACGACCTTCCCGAGTGGCACGCAGAGCATGCACGAGACGGTCTGGGTCGACGGGGTGCTCGCCGCCGAGAAGATCTTCGACTTCACGGGCCCGTCGGGGACGGACACGCTCTCGTTCTCGATGCCGAACGATGGCGCGCCGCACGAGATCGTGGCGAACTCGTACTGGATCACGAACGACTCGACGATCTACGGGATGCCGGGGATCGTGACCTTGACGTGCGCGCCACCGCCGCCTGCCGTGTGCACCTACACAAAGGGCTTCTATCGGAACCATGCGGACGTGACGGCCTCGCTGATCGCCGGCCTCGGCGGCTCCGTTCCGGTCGGCTCGACGAACCTGACCGCAGCGCAGGCTCAGGCGGTGCTGAACGCCACGCCCGGGCAGGCCGGCAACCTCACCTTTACGAGCAATCTGCTCCTCAACCTCGTCCAGCAGTTGATCACGGCGGAGCTGAACGTGGCCCGAGGCTCCAGCGCCTCCTCCGGCGTACAGTCCGCGATCACTTCGGCGACCTCAGCGGTCACCGTGAAGCTCTCCGGCGGTCGGATCCAGCTTTCGTCATCGCTCTCGAACGGCGCAGCTACGACGCTCGAAACCGCGATCGAGAATTTCAACTCGGCGTCGGACTGCGGCACGCTCTAGTAGCGGTCGAGCTCGCGTAGGCGCTCGTCGCTGATCCCGAAGTGGTGCGCGATCTCGTGCAGGACGACCCGCCTGATCATCTGGCGTAACGCCTCCGGATCGTTGCCGTAGCGCCGCACGAGCGGGCTGCGGTAGATCGAGATCTTGTCCGGCAGCGCGGCGTACGCGCTCGTCCGCCGGGTCAGCGGCACGCCCTGGTAGAGCCCGAACAGCGGCATCCCGGCCGGCGGCTCGTCCTCGACGACGAGCTCGACGTTGGACATCGCCTCGTGCAGGTCGTCCGGAAGATCGGCGACCGCTGCGTCCACGACCTCCTCGAACTCGGCCTCGTCCACGAGCCGAGCCTAGCCGCCCGAGTACGATCCGACCGTGCAACGCTACGTCCTCACCGAGCTCGATTCCGGCGAGCGCGTGATCTCCGAGCGCCTCTCGCACGTGCGTTCGGTGGCGATCGGCTTCTGGATCGGCGCCGGCTCGCGCGACGAGACCGACGCGAAGGCCGGCGTCTCCCACTTTCTCGAGCACCTGCTCTTCAAGGGCACGGCCTCGCACACCGCGCAGGAGATCGCCGAGATCTTCGACGCGCTCGGCGGCGAGCTGAACGCGGCCACGTCGCGCGAGCACACCGTCGTGTACGCGCGCGTTCCGGACGACCGGCTCGAGACCGCGCTCGACGTGATGGGCGAGATGGTCTTCGCGCCGTCCTTCGCCGAGCTCGACGCCGAGCGCGAAGTCGTGCTCGAGGAGATCGCGATGTACGAGGACCAGCCGCAGGAGCTCGTGCACGACCTGATCTCCGAGGCGACTTTCGGGAGCCACCCGCTCGGCCGCCCGGTGATCGGCCGCGCCGAGGTGATCTCGTCCGTCTCGCGGCGGACGCTCGCTTCCTACCATCGCTCGATGTACGTGCCGGGCAACGTGGTCGTCGCCGCGGCCGGGAACCTGAAGCACGAGGAGGTACAGCGGCTGCTGGTGCAGGCCCAGCGCAAGGCGGTCGAGTCGGTGCGCAAGGGCCCCCGCGTGCGGCCGGCGCTCGTGAAGGCCCCTGCGCCGAGCCTGCGCTTCCAGCGCAAGGACACCGAGCAGTACCACGTCTGCGTCGCCGCGCCCGGAATCTCGCGCTCGGACAAGCGCCGGTTCGCGGCCTCGCTGCTCGACAGCATCCTCGGCGGCTCGGCCTCGTCGCGCCTCTTTCAGGAGATCCGCGAGAAGCGCGGGATGGCGTACGCGGTCTACAGCTTCGCGTCGCAGTACACCGATACCGGGCAGCTCGGGATCTACATCGGGACGCGCGAGGACAACCTCTCCGCGTGCCTCGAGATCGCGAGCGAGCAGATCGGCGAGATCGCGGCCGGGAACGTGCGGCCCGAGGAGCTCGCGCGGGCGAAAGAGAACCTGAAGGGGCGGATCATGCTCTCGATGGAGTCGACCGCGAACCGGATGAGCCGCCTCGGCAAGTCGCTCATCACCGACACGGAGCTGCTCTCGATCGAGCGGATCATGGCCGAGGTCGAGGCGGTCGAGGCGGATGCGCTCGCTGAGCTCGCGGGGGTGCTGCTCGCGCCGGAGAAGCTGTCGGCGGCGGGGATCGGGCCGGACGAAGGGCGGTTCCTGGCGGCGGTCGAGCATGTGAACCCCGGTCTCGCCAAAGCCGCGTGAGGGTCTGCCTCTACGGGCGCGGCGGGAAGGTCGGGTCTGTTCTGGCGCCTGCACTGGGAGAGGCGGGGCACGAGCTCGTCGAGCTTGGCGACGCCGAGGCGATGGTCGACTTCACGGCGCCGACCGCGGTCGTCAACCACGTCGCCCTTGCGCTGCATGCCGGCGTGCCTTGCGTCGTGGGCACGAGCGGGTGGGAGACGTCGGACGTGGCGCGGATGGCCGAAGACGCGGGGCTTCCCGTCTTCTACGCGCCGAACTTCGCGCTCGGCGCGGTGGTGATGATGCGGCTGGCCGCGGAGGCCTCGCAGTACTTGCATCGGGCGGAGATCGTCGAGCTGCACGGCGAGGCGAAGAAGGACGCGCCGTCGGGGACGGCCAAGGCGACGGCGGAGCTGCTCGGCGGGGACGTCCCGATCCACTCGGTCCGCCTGCCGGGGCTCGTGGCGCACCAGGAGGTCCTCTTCGGCGGCGACGGCCAGCTGTTGACGATTCGGCACGACGCGTATTCGCGCGAGGCGTACGTGCCGGGGGTGCTGCTCGCGCTCGAAAAGCTGCACTCGCTGCCGCCCGGGCTCACGGTGGGCCTCGACGCGCTCCTGGCCTGACGGGCGCCTGCGAAGACACGCGTTCGTCACATTCCGGTCACACACGCGTGAAGCTTTCCCCGGTAGCGTCCCAACCAGGGGTCACGGGGGACCCCTTGGGGGTGGTTGGGGAGCGGCAGGCGGCAGGCGGAAGGCCTTCGGGCGGCTGCGTCGTAGAATGCTTCCGTGCTCGGCGAGGTGCTGACCGCCACGGTGACGCCCTTCGACGCCGACGGCGCCGTCGACTACGACCGCTACCGCGAGCTCTGCGCGTTCCTGGTCGACAACGGCTCGGACGGCGTCGTCGTCAACGGCACCACCGGCGAGGCCTCGACGCTCTCGGAAGAGGAACGGACCGGTCTCATCCGCGCCGCCGTCGAGGCGATCGGCGATCGCGCGAGCGTGGTGGCCGGCACGGGGACGAACTCCACCGCACACTCGATCCGCCTCACCGAGCAGGCGCAGGAAGCCGGCGCCCACGCGGTCCTCGTCGTCACGCCGTACTACAACAAGCCGCCGCCGCGTGGCGTCGTCGAGCATTTCAAGGCGGTCGCGGCGGCAACCGACCGCCCGGTGATCGTCTACAACATCCCCGGCCGCGTCGTGATCAACGTCGAGCCGGAGACGATGACCGAGCTCGCCGAGATCCCGAACGTGACCGGGGTCAAGCAGTCGAATGCCGACCTCGACCAGGCCCGCCACATCGTCGATCTCGGCCTCGACCTCTACGCGGGCGACGACGACCTCGTCCTGCCGTTCGTCGAGCTGGGCGGCAAGGGCGGCGTCTGCGTCCACACGCACATCGTCGGCTCGCAGGTCAAGGAGATGATCCGCCTCGCGCGTGAGGGCGACCTCGAGGGCGCCCGCCGCATCGACGAGGAGCTCAGGCCGGCGATCGAGCTCATCGGCGTCGTCACGGGCCCGATCCAGATGAAGGCCGCGCTGAACATGCTCGGCCACGAGGTCGGGGGCCTCCGTCTGCCGCTCGTCGAGGCGAGCGACGTCCAGAAGGCGCAGATCCGCTCCTGCCTCGAGCGGTTGAAGCTGCTGCACCCGGCGAACGTCTAGAGCGCGGCCAGCCGGCGTTCCGGCGCCTCGGCAACGGTGACCGGCCTCTCGGCAAGCGCGAGGCCGATCGCATCGAGCGAGCCGGTCAGCGCCGACCGTGCGTGCCGCGGCAGCACCCGCGGCACTAGCAGCACCACGAACCCTACGAGCGCGCTGTTCTCGCGGCGCAGAGGCAGGGCGACGAAGACCCCGTCTTCCGGCCACGCGAGCTCGTGCGCGGGGGCGGCCGGCAGCTCCTCGCGGGACTCGGCCTCGCGCACGAGCCAGCTCATCAGCGCGTGCACGGCGGGACCGTCGCCGCGCGATCGCTCGAGCGCACCGTCGACAGCGCCTTCTTCCCAGGCCACGAGCCCGACCCAGCGACAGTCCACCGAGTGTTCCAGCACCGAGGCGAGCCGGTCGAAGACGTCCGCGCGTGATCCCGCTGCGAGGGCGGCGGCGATCGAAGAGCGCAGCCGGGTCGCCCGGAGGCGGATCGTCGCGCGCATGAAGGCACCGACCGCGACGATCGCAAGCCCGGCGCCGATCAGCCAGGGCCGGCCGAGCCCGATCCCCGCGAGCGCCGCGATCAGGCCGCCGAAGGCCGCCAGCTCCGGTTGATCCTTGAGGTCGCGCGTGCCCGGGATCACGGGCACCCGGTACGGGGCCGAGGCGGCGCGCAACTCGTCCTGCT
>DATDMJ010000038.1:0-6069 GCA_036518855.1 Gaiellaceae bacterium
CTCGCCCGTCATAACCGCCGCCCGGGCACGCAGGTCGGGAGCGTCGATCTCCTCGCCGAGCGCCTGCACGGCCGCGACGATCTCCAGCGCCGCCCGCACCGCGCGCTCGGCGTCGTCCTCGGTCGCGGTCGGCGTCCCCCATACCGCCATCACCGCGTCGCCGATGAACTTCTCGACCGTGCCGCCGTACAGGCCGATCAGCCGGTTGCATGTCTCGAAGTAGCGGGAGAGGAGCTCGCGGACCTCCTCCGCGTCGCGACTCTCGGAGAGCGTGGTGAAGCCGACGAGGTCGGCGAAGAGGACCGAGACGAGACGCCGCTCGGCGGTGGGCGGCTCGGACGCGGCCGTGGCCGCTGTGTCGATCTGGCCGGTCTCGAGGGGGGCGCCACACTCGCCGCAGAATTTCACCGACGGCGGATTCGCAGTTCCGCAGGCGGCGCAGGTCAGTGCCAGCGAGGTTCCGCACTCGCCGCAGAACTTGCGGCCTGCCTCGTTCGCGGCCCCGCAGGAAGGGCACAGAAGCTCGCCCGACACGTGCGCACTTTATTCCCCGCGCAGAGCGCTGAACAGAGACAGGCGGCTAGTCTCAGCGCGTGGCCACGAAGCCTGTCGACCCCGCTGCAGATCTTGCACCCGAGCGGGCCTGGTGGCTCCGGGTGCCCGCCGTGCTCCTCACGCCGCGCTCGGTGTTCTACGCCATCCGCGAGGATGATCCGGACGACGTCTCTGCCCGCTCGGAGCCCGTGCTCCTCCTCGTCTGGCTCGCGGGGGCAGCGGGCGTGCTGGCGACACCGACGGCGATGCACCTGCTCGACGACTCGGACTACGACGCTGTCCTCGTCGCGATCTGGACGTTCATCGCGGGCGGGCTCTACGGCGCCGTCGGCTACTTCGTGGTTGGCTTCGCCCTCTGGTTCGGGGCACGACTCCTCGGAAGCCTCGGCGACTTCCGCCGCGAGCGCCAGATCGTCGCCTTCGCGGCCGCGCCGCTCGCGCTCTCGCTGCTCGTCCTGCTTCCGCTGCGCCTCGCGCTGTACGGCGGGGACACCTTCCGTTCCGGGGGAGCGGATCAGGGAACCGGCGACACCGTCATGGTCGTCCTCGAGCTCGCGTTCGCCGCGTGGTCGCTCGCGCTCCTGCTCGTCGGCGTCCGCGTCGTCCACGGCTGGAGCTGGCTCCGCTCACTCGCTGCGTTCGGCGCGGCCGCGGCGCTCCTCGCCGCCGTGATCGGCCTATTCGTGTTCGTGTAGCGCACGCATTGCCGCGCGCTCGAAGAGCGCCAGCTCGTCCTCGGGCATCGCGTACGTGTGCCGCTCCTCGGGGAAGCGGCCTTCGCGCACGTCCGACGCGTACTCGGAGAGGGCGGTGCGGATGGCGGAGGCGACGTCGGCGTACTGCTTCACGAAGCGCGCCGTCCGGCCCTCGTACAGGCCGAGGATGTCGTGCCACACGAGGACCTGTCCGTCGCAGCCGGCGCCGGCGCCGATCCCGATCGTGGGGATCGAGAGCTCCGTCGTCACCCGCTCGGCGACGGGGGCGGGAACGGCCTCGAGCACGAGCGAGAAGCAGCCGGCCGCTTCGAGCGCCCGCGAGTCGGCGAGCAGCTGGAGCGCCTTCTCGGCGCTCCGACCCTGCGCCTTGAAGCCGCCGAGCATGGTCGCCGTCTGCGGTGTCAGCCCGAGGTGTCCCATCACCGGGATCCCGGCGCCGACGATTGCTCGCACTCGGTCGAGCATCGGGCCGGCCCCCTCGAGCTTGACGGCGTCTGCCCCGGCCTCCTTGACGAAGCGGATGGCGTTCCGGACGGCATCCTCGTCGGACACCTGGAACGAGCCGAACGGCATGTCCGCGACGACGAGCGGCCGCTGCGCCCCGCGCGTGACCGCGCGTGTCAGCATCAGCATCTCCTCCATCGATGCCGGCACCGTCGAGGCGTGCCCGAGCATGGTCATCGCCGCGGAGTCGCCGACGAGCACGAGGTCGACGCCGGCGGAGTCGGCCAGGCGCCCGCCCGGCGCGTCGTAGGCCGTGACCATGACGATCGGCTGGTGCCGCGACTTCATCTCCGCGAGCTCGGTCAGCGGGAGCTTCCCCGGAGCGGGTGTGGCGGGTGCCGGTTGCTGGGGTCGAATGCTCACTCTCGGTCTCCTTCCAGTGGAACGTTGTCGATGAGGCGGGTCGAGCCGACGCGAATCGCGGCTGCGAGGACGCGAGGGTGGAAATCGGCGATCTCCACGTAGTCGATCTCGAGCCCGTTGGAGCGGGTCAGGAGCTCGCGCGCGGCCGCAGGATCCTTTGTGGCCAGCGCGCGGGGCAGCACGGCTGCGCGCTCCCGCTCGGCGGGCGAGAGCAGGACGTTGCGCGACGAGAGCGCGAGCCCGTCGGCGTCGCGGACGGTGGGGAGGACGCGGAGCTCGACGTCGAGCGCGAGGTCGCGGATCATCGTCCGGATCGCCTCTGCCTGCTGCGCGTCCTTCTGCCCGAAATAGACGCGGTCCGGGCGGACGATCTCGTACAGCTTGAGGACGACCGTCGCGACGGCTCGGAAGTGGCCCGGCCGGAAGGCGCCCTCGAGCACCGCGCCGAGCTCGACCGGCTCCACCCAGGTCTGGAACCCGGGTGCGTACATCTCCTCCGTCGCGGGCGCAAAGACGAGGTCAACCCCAGCCTTCTCTGCGGCCGCGAGATCGCGCTCCTCGTCGCGGGGATACGCCGCGAGATCCGCCTTCTCGCCGAACTGCGCAGGGTTGACGAAGAGGCTCATCACGACGGTGTCGCACTCGCCGCGGGCAGCGCGCAGGAGGGAGAGATGCCCGCCGTGGAGGGCGCCCATGGTCGGGACGAGCCCGATCGTGCCACGGCGCTTCGCTGCGAGCTCGGCACGTGCGTCGACGATCGTCCGGCACGTCTTCATCGTGCGCGCCTCACCCCGATCGACCCGACCTCGGTGGGAAGCTCGCTTCCGACCATCGACGCGGTCGCCTCGGCGAGGACGAGGTACAGCTGCTCGAGCTCGGGTCGTTCGCGGCGGATCGCCTCGAGATGGCGGTCGAGCGTCTCCCAGTCGCCGCGCGCGATGGGTCCTGTGAGCTCGAAGTGGTTCTCGATCACGCGGCGCATCAGCGGATCGAGCGCCTCCGGCGGGGCGCCCGCCGCCTCGAGCAGCGAGCCGGCGGCCTCCCGCAGCGTGACGAGGTAGTTCGACGCGATCGCCGCCCCGGCGTGGTACGCCGCCCGGCTCTCGTCCGCGAGCTCGAACGGTCGGAGACCGAGCGTCTCTGCGAGCCAGAAGCCCACGCGGAGCGCGTCGTTCGTCTCTGCGGCGACTGCTGCCCAGGCGCCGTCGAGCTGCTCGGGGCCGCGCGCCTTCGTGAACGTCTGCAGAGGGTGCATGGAGAACCGGCGCTCGTGCGGGTCGAGGGCGGCGAGCGGCGTCGCGCCGCTCACGTGGGCGATCCAGGGGCCGCTGCGGATCTCCGGCGCGACCGCCTGGATCGCGCGGTCCGGGATGCAGAGGAGGATCAGCTCGGGATCGTCGGCGTCGAGGGGGATGCCGTGCGTGGCGAGCCTCGCGCTCACTGCCGACCCGACGCGGCCGCCCGCGCCCACGACTCGGATGCTCTCGATCATCTCGCTTGCTCCAGTTCCTCTCGGATACCGGGCAGCGGCAAGTGTAGCGCGGTGCCTCTACGCCGAGGCCAGGCGTGTCTCCAGCTGGGCGCGCACTGCCGGCCAGTCGTCGTCGACCACGCTGTACCAGGCGCTGTCTCGGTTCTCGCCCCTGCGCACGAGCATGTGCTTCCGGTGGATGCCCTCGAACGTCAGCCCGAGCGCCTCGAGGGCTCCACGAGAGCGCTCGTTGAGGGCGTCCGTCTTCAGCTCGACGCGGCGGCAGCCCCAGGTGTCGAAGGCATGCCGGAGCTGGAGGAGCTTCGCCTCGACGTTCGCACCCGTTCCCCAGGCGGAGGGGTGGAGCCACGTCCAGCCGATCTCGACCGAGCCGTGCTCCGGCCGCAGCGCGAGGAACCGTGTCGAACCGATCGTCGCGCCCGTCCCGCGGTCGACCGTCGCGAACGGGATCTCGGTACCGGCCGCTTCGGCGGCGAGCGCGCTCGTCATCCACGCGTGCCACTCCGTCCGAGTCTGCGGCTGCACGATCGACAGCCAGCGCCAGGTCCGTGGGTCGCGGGAGGCCTCCCACAGGCCGTCCTCGTGCTCGGTCGAGAGCGGCTCGAGCCGGACCCGCGTGCCCTCGAGCACGGACGCGGTCCACCGTTCCTTCGGCTGCTCCATCGGGCGCGACAGTACACTCGGGGCATGCCGATCTACGAGTACGCATGCATGGAGTGCGAGTCGCACTTCGACGAGCTCGTGCGGAGCGCCGACCAGGCGGTCGCCTGCCCCGAGTGCGGGGCGGGGAACGTCCTGAAGCAGCTCTCGACGTTCGCCGTGCACGGCACCGCGGCAAAGCCGGTGTTCAGCGGCCCGACGGGCGGCGGCGGCGGATGCTGCGGCGGCGCGTGCGGCTGCGGTCACTGACGCATCCGGGACGAGACGTACACTGGCGGTCCCATGGAGGACGCCGTCGAGCGCGCGGCAGCGCTCAGGGAGTACGCGGAGCACACGGCGGGGTGCACGAGGTGCGCGCTCTCCAAGGGGCGCACGCAGGTCGTGTTCGGCTCCGGGAGCCCGAACGCCGACCTGATGTTCGTCGGCGAGGCGCCCGGGTTCCACGAGGACCAGCAGGGTGTCCCCTTCGTCGGGCAAGCGGGGAAGCTCCTCGACAAGCTGCTCGCGGGGATCGGGCTGACCCGAGCCGACGTCTTTGTTGCGAACGTCTTGAAGTGCTTGAGATACACCGCCCAGGTGCAACTCGGCGATGGCTCATGGGAGCGAATCGGACGGCTTGTTCGGTCGCGGTATGACGGAACGGTCATGTCCGTCGACGACAACGGTCGTCTCGTTCCCAGGCGCGTCATCGGCTGGCACGCGACGCCCCGGGCCGGTCGCCGGATCTTCAAGCTCTCGTACCGGTCCGCGAAGAGCGCGGGGCTCGCCCGAGTCGGCGTCGAGCTGACGGGCGATCATCCGGTTCTCACGATGCGGGGTTACGTGCCAGCGGAGGAGCTTCGGCCCACGGATCGGATCGCCACCGGGCAGGGCCTGAGCAGGCTGGCCCACGACGTGGTCTGCGGCACGGTGCTCGGCGACGGTCATCTGAATGCTGCGAGCAACCATCTCTTCTTCGCCCACTCGGATTCACAATCCGAGTACGCGGCGTTCAAGGCGAGTCTCCTCGAAGAGTTGGAGCCACGTCTGCAAACTCTGGCTGTCGCAGCGGTCGCGGGCGGAGCGCGAACCTACGGAGCCGTCCACGTGCGGACGCTTGCGCACCGGGCGCTTGGGGTGTTGAGACGCGACTTCTACAGGCCTAAGAAGCACGTACCGGCATGGCTGGGGGAGGAGCTCAACGACCGGATGCTCGCGATCTGGTTCATGGACGACGGCTACACCCGGATCCGATCGGGAGGCCGCCAGCCGCTGGCCGAGATCGCCACCGTCGGATTCGAGGATCGCGACCTCCAAGTGCTGCTTCGGGGTCTGGAATGCCTCGGCCTTCCCGCGAAGGCGATGCGAGGTCGCATCTACTTCGACGTCTCCGCGACCGCCGCATTGTCGGAGCTCATCGCTCCGTACGTACCGGCCTCCATGCGGTACAAGCTTCATCCCGAAGTCGAGCAGCGGGTTCCGTACGATCCCGATCGCCTGCGCCGGGGCGAGACCGAGGTCCTCTACGACGAGGTCGAGATAGAGGAGATCGTTCGGCACGAGGGTCCTGACAGGACGTACTTCTGCATCGACGTCGAGGAGACGCACAACTTCGTCACAGCGGGTGGGGTCGTCCACAACTGCCGCCCGCCCGGGAACCGCGACCCGCTCCCGGACGAGATCGCCGCCTGCGAGCCGCACCTCTTCCGGCAGATCGAGCTCATCGAGCCGAAGCTCGTGGCCACGCTCGGGAACTTCGCGACCAAGCTCCTCTCCGGTAAGCCGGCGGGAATCACCCGC
>DATDMJ010000039.1:0-46307 GCA_036518855.1 Gaiellaceae bacterium
GATCGTCTACGTCGGCGTCCACGGGCTGGAGCTCGCACCCGAGGCGGACGCGTGGCGCGCGCCGCTGCGGGAGTTCGCGGCCGTCGACTGGCCGTGGATCGAGGACAAGGGGCTGACCGTCGCGTACCACTGGCGCGAGGCACCGGACGAAGAGCCGGCGCGGAAGGAGCTCGAGGCGATCGCCTCACGGGCCGAGGCGGCGGGGCTCGAGGCGCGCTGGGGACGCAAGGTGCTTGAGCTCCGCCCGCCGGTCGATGCGGACAAGGGCACCGCGGTGCGCGCGCTGCTCTTCGAGCGCGGACTGCGGCGTGCGCTGTTCGCGGGCGACGACACGACGGACCTCGACGCCTTCCGCGGGCTCGATGGCCTAGAGGTTGCCGTGCGCATCGCGGTCGCCTCGGCGGAGGCGCCCCCTGGATTGCGAGAAGCGGCGAATCTCGTCGTGGCCTCTCCTGCCGAACTGCTCGAGGTGCTACGGCTGCTCTAGTGCCTGACGCGGTCCTCTTCGATCTCTTCACGGCGCTCCTGGATTCCGAGCCGTTGTGGTGCGAGATCGCCGGTAGTGCGGAGGCTGGCGCACGATGGAGGGCGGAAAGCAGTCGCATTGCCTACTCTGCCGGTCCGTACCGGCCGTTCGACGACACGGTTGCGCGAGCGGCTCAGCTCGCCGGATTGCCACCGGCGCGAGCCGCGGATCTGCTTGCTGGAATGGGAAGGCGGCTCGAGCCCTGGCCCGAGGCACCGGACGTTCTCAGACGGCTGGGCGAGCGTGCGCGGATCGGCGTCGTGACGAACTGCTCCGAGGCGCTGGGGAAGCTCGCCGCCGCCCAGGTCGGCGTCCGCTTCGACACGGTCGTGACGGCCGAAGCGGCGGGGGCGTACAAGCCACGACCCGAGCCGTACCGCCTTGCCCTCGAGCGTCTGGGTGCCCACCCGTCGCGCGCGCGGTTCGTGGCCGGCTCGCCGAGCGACATCGACGGCGCGCTCGCCGTCGGGATGGACGTGTGGTGGCACAACCGCCGGCGGCTGTCCCTCGGGGAGCACGATCGACCGCTCTTGGAGATCGACTCGCTCGAGCCTCTGGTCGCGCTCTAGGACAGCGCCAGCAACGCGACCCCGCCCGCGACCAGCACCGCCCCGGCGAGGCGAACCGGCCCGACCCGCTCCCTGAGCACGACCGCCGCCAGCGCGGTCGCGATCACGACGCTCGTTTCGCGCACGGCGGCGACCGCCGGCGCGCTCGCGAGCCGCAGGGCCAGCAGGACGAGCAGGTAGGCGCCCGCCGACGCCGCCCCGATGAGCACGGTCGCCGGCGAGACGGCGCGGCGGACGCGGCCGGGTCCGACCGCGAGCGTGTACGCGACGGCGGGCCCGATCATCACGAGGAGCAGATAGGGCGTCACGTTCGCATGGCGGATGCCGTAACGGTCGACGACGGTGTAGCCCGCGATCGCCGCGGCGATGACGGCGCCGAAGCCGAGCCCGCCGACGCTCGCGCGAAAGCCGCCGCGCACGAGCAGCACGCCCGCCGCGACCGCCAGAACGCCGGCGATCTCTCCTCCCGAAGGCCGGCTCAGCGTCACGAGCACCGTCAGCACGAGGGCCAGAACCGGCGCGAGCCCGCGCGCCACCGGGTAGACGACGCTCAGCTCGAAGCGACGGTAGGCGGCGGCGAGGAGCCCGATGTACGCGAGCTCGAGCGCCGCCGATCCCAGGATGAACGGCAGCGCAGCGCCTTCGACGCGCCACGTGAGCACCGCCGGGAGCACGAGGACGACGACGAGCGAGACGACCGCCACCGCAGTCGCCGCCTCGATGTCGGACTCGCGGGCGAGCAGCAGGTTCCAGAGCGCATGCAGCACCGCGGCCGCGAGGGCAAGCGCAAGCGCATCGGCAGGCATCCGGCAAGCTAATCCCATGCACGTGACGGAAGCCGTACTCGAGCCGCTCCGAAAGCGGTACGGCCGGCCTGCGCTGCTCGAGTGGACGGGCGAGATCAGCGAGCGCGAGCATGCGATGGCGACCTACAACCCGAAGCGGATGCACGACGTGACGCTCTTCATCCTCAACGGCGAGCGGCTGGCGCTGATCCGCAAGCCGCAGTTCGAGCCCGGGGTCTGGCGGCCGCCCGGCGGAGGGGTCAAGGAGGGCGAGGACTTCGTGGCCGGCGTGCAGCGGGAGGCGCTGGAGGAGACGGGACTACGAGTCGAGCTGCAGCGCTACCTGGTGGCCGCCGAGGCGGAGTTCCTCTACGAGCCGCACGACGTGCCTTGGCGGACGCACGTCTTCCTCGCCACGACCGAGGACGAGCAGGTCGCCCCACGGGACCACGAGGAGATCGCGGCCGCCCGCTGGGGCACGCTCGAGGAGCTGGCGGGCCCGCTGCGAGCGCGGCTGCTGGAGACCGACCGGGCGTTCTGGCGCTACCGCGTCGCCCTCCACGACGCGGCGCTAGAGCAGCTCGAGCAACTCGGGTAGCGACCGGATGCGCCGGCCTTCCCACTGCTGGTCCTCGCCGTCGCGCTCGATCAGCACCGCGGTCATGCCCACGCGCTCGGCGCCCGCGAGCTCGTCGTTCGCGCCGTCGCCGACGAACATCGCCTCGCCGGGCTCGATCCCGAGCTGGTCGCAGGCGAGCCGGTAGATCCGCGGATCCGGCTTCCGCAGCCCGACCGAACACGAGAAGACCTCGACGTCGAAGAGCCCGTGGAACGGCGTCTCGGGCCAGAGCGCAGGGACGTCGTCGGTGCAGACCGTGATCAGCCCGATCAGCAGCCCGCGCCGGCGCAGCTCCGAGATCGTCTCGACGGCTCCCGGCACGGGCACGAGGCCCTGCTCCGTCACCGCGCGCCGCATTCCGGCGATCTCCTCGGCGACCTCCGGCGACGCCCCGAGGGCGCGCAGCGCTTCGGCCATCGGCCCGATCTCCCGCATGTGCGCGAGGTCACCCCACCAGCGCCGGTCGAACTCCGCCGGTGTCAGGCCGAGGCGCTCGGCAACGCTCGGCCGCACTTCGGCCCAGACCTCGACCGGCCACTCGGCCAGGGTGTTCCAGAGATCGAAGACGACCGCCTGCAGCCGGTCAGGCCCTCCGCGTTCTGACAGCGGTGCCGTAGGCGCAGATCTCCGTCCAGTTGTTGCCCATGTCCGAGGTGTCGAAGCGCATGGCGACGATCGCGTCGCCGTCCTTCGCCTGCGCCTCCTCCACCATCCGCTCGATCACCTGCAGGCGGCTGTCGACGAGGGCCTTCGTCATGCCCTTGAGCTCGCCGCCGACGAGCGACTTGAAGCCCGCCCCGATCTGCGAGCCGACGTTGCGCGAACGAACCGTGAGCCCGAACACCTCCCCGAGCGTCTCCGTGATCTCGTACCCCGGCAGGTCGTTGGCCGTCGTGATCAGCATCGAGCCTCCCTTCGTAGGACATCCCACGCCAGCTGCACGTCTGCCTCCTCGGTGCGCGCGTTGCCCACGGCCAACCGCAGGACGAAGCGACCTTCGAGCCGCGTGCCCGAGAGGAAGACCTCGCCGCTCGCGTTCACCCGTTCGAGCAGCGCCTCGTTCTCTTCGTTCGACCCCTCCCGGCGGAAGCAGACGACCGAGAACGGCCTCGGCGCGCACAGCTCCCAGCCGGGCTCCCCGTGTACCCAGCCCTCGAAGAGCTCCGCGAGCCGGATCCCGCGGCGGATCACCTCCTGGAGCCCCTCGCGTCCGTGGCAGCGCAGCACCGTCCAGAGCTTGAGCGCACGGAACCCGCGTCCGAGCTCGATGCCGTACTCGCTGTGGCTCACGACCTCGTCGGTCGTGCGCAGGTACTCCGGGGCGACGCTGAACGCGGCGCGCAAGTCGTCGGGGCGCCGTGTCCAGAAGGCGGAGCAGCCCTGCGTCGCGAGCAGCCACTTGTGCGGATTGACCACGACCGAGTCGGCGCCCTCGATGCCCTCGAAGGCCCAGCGGAGCTCGGGGCAGACCATGGCGCAGCCCGCATACGCCGCATCCACGTGCAGCCAGACGCCTGCTTCGGCGCAAGCGCGTGCGATCTCCGCCACGGGATCGACCGAGGTCGTCGAAGTCGTGCCCACGGTCGCGACGGCCGCGCAGGCGCCGTCCAGCTCGAGCGCATCGGGCCGCAGCCGGAACTCGTCGTCCACCGGCACCTTCCGTAGCTCGAGCCCCAGCAGCTTGCAGGCCCGGTCGACGGACGAGTGCGCCTGCTCGGACGCGAGCACGAACCCCGGCCGAAGCTCCCTGGCGGCAGCCAGCGCCGCGAGCGTCGCCTGCGAAGCGCCCTGCTCCAGCTGCCCGTGGCAGCCGGCAGGGAGACCCAGCAGCTCCGCGAGCCACGCCGTCGTCACCTCCTCGAGCTCCTGCAGGGCCGGCGAGGTGCGCCAGAGAATCCCGACCTGATTCAGGCCCGCAGCGACGAGCTCGGCCAGAACCGCGGGCTCGGAGCCGGTGGTCGAGAAGTAGGCGAAGAAGCGCGGGCTCTGCCAGTGCGTCACCCCGGGTAGCAGGAGGCGGTCGACGTCGCCCAGCACGTCGGCGAACGGCTCGCCCCGCTCCGGCGGCGAGGCAGGAAGCGACGCGCGCACGTCTCCGGGCGAGACCTGCGCGAGCACCGGCAGCTCCCGCACGCGCTCGAGGTAGCCCGCGACCCAGTCGAGCGCCGCCGGCCCGTCCGCGCGCAGGCTCACTTCTTCATCAGCTTCTGCAGCTGGGCCCACGTGCGCGTGTTCGCGATCTGGTCGGCGGTCAGCCAGGCCCGCCGCGCCTGGGCGATCCCGAAGTCGACGTAGTCGAGCGCCTTCAACTGATGCGCGTCGCTCGAGACGACGATCTTCACGTCCGCCTCGCCCGCCAGCCGCGCGTTCACGTCCGAGAGGTCGAGCCGGTCGGGCTGCGAGTTGATCTCGAGGAACGTCCCGGTCTCCAGCGCCTTCTCGACGATGCGCTCGATGTCGATCTCCATCGGCTCGCGCCGGTTCAGCTTGCGGCCGGTCAGGTGCCCGATCACGTCGACGTGCGGGTTCTCCATCGCGGCCATGACCCGCTCGGTCGGCTCGCGCTGGAACGCGGTGTGGACGGACGCGACCACCCAGTCGCGCTCCGCCAGCAGCTCGTCGGCGACGTCCAGCGTCCCGTCCGCCTTGATGTTGACCTCGATGCCCTTCAGCAGCTTCAGCGGCGCGACCCGCTCGGCGACCCGGTCGATCTCCTTCGCCTGCGCCTCGAGCCGGTTCTCGCGGAGGTAGTGCGAGTGGTCGGTGATCGCGTAGTAGGCGTAGCAGCGCGCCTTCGCGGCCTCGACCATCTCGACGAGCGTGTTCTTCCCGTCCGCCGACCAGTGCGAGTGCGTGTGCATGTCGCCCCGCAGCTGTCCCGGCCCGACCAGCTTCGGCAGCTCGCTCTTTCGAGCCGCCTCGAGCTCGCCGCCGTTCTCGCGCAGCTCCGGCGGGATGAACTCGTAGCCGAGCCGCGCGTAGAGCTCCTCCTCGGTCTCGGCGGTGAGCACCTCGCCGGTCTCGACCGCGGTCACGCCGTACTCGGAAACGGACAACCCGCGGCGCTGCGCCTCCTCCCTCAATGCGATGTTGTGCTCCTTCGAACCCGTGAAGTGCTGCAGCAGGTTGCCGTAGCACTCCGGCGGCACGACCCGCAGGTCGAAACGGAAGCCCTCGTGCGAGACGACGGTCGCCTTCGTCGGCCCCTTCGCGGCGACCTCGGAGACCCAGGTGAGCTTCGTGAAGTAGTCCGTCAGCGCGGCCGGGTCGCTGGCCGTCGCGATGATGTCCAGGTCGCGCACGGTCTCTCTCCGCCGGCGCGCGCTCCCGGCCTCGGAGACGCGCTCCGCGGCGGGATGCTCCCGGAGCACGTCGACGACGGCGAGCAGCGCCGGCAGCGCCTGGCCGAGCAGCGTCCGCGGCGGGCCGGTTGCCTTCTTCTTGCGGCCGACCGACTTGAGGATGTTCTCCTCGACCTTCGCGCCCAGCCCCGGAAGCGTGCGCAGGCGCTGCTCGCGCGCGGCCTCCTTCAGCTCCGCGAGCGTCGTGACGCCCAGGTCCTGCCAGATCTTGCGGACCGTCTTCGGGCCGAGACCCGGAATCCGGAGGAAGTCGACGACCTCGGGCGGGATCGTCTTGCGCCGCTTGGCGAGCGCCTCGATCTCGCCGGTGTCGACGATCTGGACGATCTTGTCCTGGATCGTCGCGCCGATCCCGGGCAGCTCCTTCGCCTTTCCGTCTAGCGCGAGCTGCGCCACCGGGCCGCCGGTGTCCCGCACCCGCTGGGCGGCCCGCCGGTACGCGAGCACGCGAAAAGCCGCCTCGCCCTCGATCTCCAGCAGGTCGGCGAGGAGCTCGAGCTGCTCGGCCACGTCCTGGTTCCGTGGGAGCGTCGTCGCCACTCCCGCGATCATACGGACGTGCGCGCAACGGTCTGCCTGCCCACCTACAACGAGCGAGAGAACCTCGAGCGGATGGTCCGCACGCTGCACGGGCTCGGCGTCTCGGTGCTCGTGATCGACGACAACTCCCCGGACGGGACCGGGCAGCTGGCCGACCGACTGGCCGCAGAGCTCGACGGCGTCGAGGTGCTGCATCGCTCGCGCAAGGAAGGTCTCGGGCCCGCCTACCTCGCCGGGTTCAGGCGCGCGCTCGCCGACGGCGCGGAGCTGATCCTGGAGATGGACTGCGACTTCTCGCACGACCCCGTGGACGTCTCCCGCCTGGTCGAAGCCACCGGCGACGCCGACCTCGCGCTCGGCTCGCGGTACGTCGAAGGCGGTTCGGTGGGCAACTGGGGCCTGCTCCGGCGCGCGGTCTCCTCGGGCGGCTCGCTCTACGCGCGGATCGTCCTCGGCGTCGCCGTGCGCGACCTCACCGGCGGCTTCAAGTGCTACCGCCGCGCCGTGCTGGAGGCGATCGACCTCGACGCGATCTCGTCGAAGGGCTACGCGTTCCAGATCGAGACGACCTACCGCGCGCTGTGCGCCGGCTTCCGCGTCGTCGAGGTCCCGATCAGATTCGTCGACCGCGAGGAGGGCGGCTCGAAGATGAGCAGGACGATCGTGCTCGAGGCAATCTGGAAGGTCCCGGCGCTTCGGCTGAAGGCCATGGCGCGGCGGTTGTAGTCTTCCGCGCATGCTCGAGCTCAAGGACGACAACTTCCAGGCCGAGGTGCTGGATGCCGACGGCCCGGTCGTCGTCGACTTCTGGGCTCCCTGGTGCGGCCCGTGCCACGCCGTCGAGCCGATCCTCCGCCAACTCGAGGAGGCTCACGGCAACGTCAAGTTCGCCAAGCTCGACGTCGACCAGAACATCAGCACCGCCTCTCGGTACGAGGTCCTCTCGATCCCGACGGCGATTCTCTTCGAGGACGGCGAGCCGAAGGAAGCGGTGATCGGCGCCCGGCCCCGCCGCTTCTACGAAGAAGCCTGGGCCGACTGGCTCAGCTGACCGGCTCGGTCAAGCCGCGTGTGCTCGCCCGTCGGCGGCGGCGCACCGGAACCGATTCGCTCTGGCGCCGCCCCGTGCGCAGGCCGATGCGCGGGTCGATCACGCAGTAGAGGACATCGGCGATCAGGTTCGTCAGCACGACCGCGACGCTGACGACCATCGCGACGCCGAGGATGACCGGCTCGTCCGCGCTGCCGAGCGCCTGGTACAGCGACTGGCCCATGCCCGGAAGGTTGAAGACCGTCTCGATGAAGATCGCGCCGCCGAACGCGATGCCCACGTCCATGCCCAGCATCGCGACGACCGGCAGCATCGCGTTGCGCGCCACGTGCCGCCGGAGGATCCGCGCGCTGCTCGCCCCCTTGGCGACGGCTGTCCGCACGTAGTCTTCCTCGAGCGCCTCGACCACGCTCGCCCTGATCATCCGCGCGTAGAGCGCCGCGAACAGGAAGGCGAACGTGATCCAGGGCAGGATCATGTGGTAGGCCCAGTACCTCGGCCCGCCGCAGAGGTCGTTCACGTGGTAGTGCAGGTTGCAGTACCCGGCGATCGGGGTCACGTGCCACTTGAAGCCGAGGAAATAGGACAGCGTCAGGCCGAGGAACACCGGGTGCGCCGAGACGCCGACCAACAAGAAGGTCATCAGGCCCTTGTCGAGTAGCGACCTCGGCCGCAGCGCCGAGAGCAGCCCGATCGGGAACGCCAGCATGATGAACAGCACGGTGCCGCCGATCACGAGCGACGCGGTCACCGGGAGCGACGTCTTCAGGATCTGCCGCACGCTGAGCGGCTGGCGCGTCGAATGGCCGAAGTCTCCATGCAGGAAGATGTGCTCGAGGAAGAGCCCGTACTTGGCCGGGAAGGAATGGCCGTCGAGGTGCCACTGCGCCTGGAGGTTCGGCGTGACCAGGCCCTGCCGCGAGTTGATCGTCCGGTCGGGGATCCCGAGGAAGATCACGAACGTGATCAGCGAGACGATCGCGACCATCAGAACCGCCCAGACGAGCCGCTTGGCTATGTAGAGCAGCACTGCCCCGTAGCCTTGTTGCTGGCGCCTGTCAGCGCAAGTCGGGTTTCCCCTCGCGGAAGTGATCCCACCCTGTGAGCGGTACGGGTTGCCCGTTCAGGCGGATCTCGACGCCCTCACCGGACTCGCAGCGGCCGACGACCGGGAACCCCAGGGCGTCGGGAGTGGCGGCCAGCAACTCGTAGTCCTCGCCGAAGGCGAGATCTTCCGGTCTCGCGCCCTCGGCGAGCGGAACGTCTTCCAGCTCGATCGCGATCCTGCAGCGAGACCGCTTCGCGACGCGGCCCGCGTCGACAGCCAGGCCGTCTGAGATGTCCGTCAGCGCGCGGGCGACCTCGGCGAGCCGGCGGCCCTCGTCGAGCCGGAGCGGCGGCCGCGCATGGCGATGCTCGCGGAACGCCGCGCCTGCCGCGCCGAGCGGCCCGGTCACGACGACGAGGTCGCCGGGCCTCGCCCCATCCCGGCCCGGAACCCGCGGCGAGCGCCCGAGAGCGGTGACGGACAGGTACAGCCGCTCCGCACTCGTGGTGTCACCGCCGACGACGGGCACACCCGGCTGGTTCAGGCCCTCGTAAAGGTCGAGCACGTCCTCGAGCCGGGTCTCGCCGGGAGCCCCGAGCGTCACGAGCAGCGCCAACGGCTCCGCGCCCGAAGCGGCGAGGTCGCTCAGGTTGACGGCGGCGGCCTTGAAGCCAAGCTCCTCGTGCGTCGTCCAGTCGAGCCGGAAGTGCACGTCCTCGACCAGTGCGTCCTGCGTGACGACGAGCCCGCCCTCGAGCTTCGCTGCGTCGTGCTCGATCCCGCTCGCGAGGCCGCGCCGCTCGAGCTCGTCGAGGAGCCCCTGCTCGCCGAGCTCAGAGAGCCGCATCGATCTCGGCCCTCAGCGCGGCGGCATCGCGGGCAGCGCGGATGACCGCGACCCCCGCGGCGCCGGCGCGGATGCAGTCGGCGGCATTCGTGGCATCGATTCCGCCGATCGCGACGACCGGCGTGCTGACCGCTCCGCAAATCTCAGCCAGACCCTGAAGGCCGATCGGCGGGTCGGCGTCGGCCTTCGAGGGCGTCGCCCAGACGGGGCCTGTGCCGATGTAGGCGGCACCGCTTCGCTCGGCTGCGCCGGCCTCCGCGAGGCTCGACGCGGAGAGCCCCAGGAGCAGACCGGCCTCGAGCGCCCGGTCGGCGCCCGGATCGTCGCGGCCGAGGTGGACGCCGTCCGCGCGAAGCTCGATCGCCGCCTCGACGTCGTCGTTCACCACGAAGGTCGCGCCGAGCTCGCGGAATGACCGCCCGGCCTCGACGAGCTGCTCCGTGCTCGCGCCCTTGCGCCGCAGCTGCACGACCGTGGCGCCGCCCGCGACCGCGGCCTCGGCCGTCTCGAGATCCTCGACGATCGCGTGGAGCCTCACTCGATCCGCGCGCGGGCGTCCAGCGTGACGGGGTCGAGCGCAGCGAGCTCGTCGTAGAGGGCGACGTGGAAGCTTCCCGGCCCCTTCGCGCCGGCCGCCGCCTCTTCCGCCGCGACCCCGAACGCGACCAGCGCTTCCGCCGCAGCCTGGAGCGGGTCGGGCTGCACGGCGAGGAAGCAGCCCGTCATCGCCGTCGCCATGCAGCCGGTGCCGGTGACCGTCCCGAGCAGCTCGTGCCCGTTGGCGACGGAGACGTCGCGCTCCCCGTCGGAGACGTGATCGACGGGGCCGGTGACGGCCGCGACGCATCCGAGCGCGCGCGCCGCCGCCTGAGCCAGCTCGACCGTAGCTCCTGCCCCCACCGACTCGACGCCGCGGATCTCGGCTTCCTGGCCGGCGAGGGTGGCCACTTCCGCCGCGTTTCCGCGGACGACGGCGATCTCGACGTCCTCGAGCAGCCGCCTCGCGGTCGCGGTCCGGTAGCGGGTCGCACCCGCGCCGACCGGGTCGAGAACCACGGGGACTCCGGCCCGGTTGGCGGCGCGGCCGGCGAGCAGCATCGCCTCGACCCACGGCTCGGAGAGCGTGCCGATGTTCAGCACGAGCGCCCCGGACGCGGAGGCCATCTCCTCGACCTCCTGCCGCGCGTGCGCCATCACGGGCAGCGCGCCGAGCGCAAGGGTCGCGTTCGCGGTCTCGTTCATGACGACGTAGTTCGTGATCTGGTGGACGAGCGGCTTGCGCTCGCGAATCGCTCGCAGGTCGACACCTGTCTGGAGGGTCACGCGCTCACCCCCAGCACGTCGACCGGCCCTTCTCCGGCGCCGAGCTCCACGAACCCCTGGGCGACGGCACGCGAGGCGGCGCGTGCGGCGCCGCGGGCCGCAGCCTCGAGGCTCTCGCCGCAGGCGAGCAGCGCGGCCAGCGTCGCGGAATGCGTGCACCCGGCCCCATGGGTCGCGCGGATGGGGTGCCGCTCGACCGGGATCTCGATGTGTTCCTCCCCGTCGAAGAGGTGGTCGACCGCCTCGTCGCCGTGCCCGCCGGTGACGATCACCGCCGCCGCTCCCAGGTCGTGCAGCTTCTCGCTGAGCTCCCACCGACCTTGTAACAGGCTGTTACTTGGGATCAGCGCCTGCGCCTCGAGGAGGTTCGGCGTGATCACCGTGGCCAGCGGGAAGAGCCGTTCGACCATCGTCGCGACCGCGTCCTCTCGGAGCAGCCGCGCGCCCGAGCTCGCGACCATCACCGGATCGACCACCAGCAGAACCGGGTGCTCGGCGAGGAAGTCCGCGACGGACTCGATCAACTGAGCGGAGAAGAGCATCCCGGTCTTGGCCGCGTCGACGCCGATGTCGTCGAAGACCGCGTCGAGCTCCGCGCGCACGAAGTCCGGCGGCACCTCGTGTACCGCCGTGACGCCGGTGGTGTTCTGCGCCGTCAGCGCGACGATCGCGGTCATGCCGTGGCAGCCGGCAGCCGCGAACGCCTTCAGATCGGCCTGGATCCCGGCGCCTCCGCCGGAGTCCGACCCGGCAATGGTCAAACAACGTGGAATCAAGCTCCTCCCTTCGCCGGTGCGAACCGGATCAGGTTCTACGGGTGTGATCTCAGCCCCGCAGGGCACCCCGGTGCGCCAACCTTAGCGAACGATGCCCGTTCGCTCGCTTCGCGCCTCTGACCTCTCCGCCGACGTCATGGGAGGCGTCTACGAGGTCATGGCGCGCTGCCACGACGAAGCGAGCCCCGGAGAGCCCCACCGCTCGAGAGCCGAGGCCGAGGGGTACCTTCGGCATCCGCCGGGAGCGGAGGCCCGCGACTATTGGATTGACGAGGCGAACGGCCACTGCGTCGGCTTCGCCCAGCTCGGCGTGCTCGAGGGGAGTCAGGCCGGCTACGTGGCGATCCTGGTACACCCGGATGCGCGCCGCCGCGGCTCCGGAACGGCGCTCTTGGCAGCCGTGCGAGAGCAGGCGCAAGCGCGCGGGGCCGCAAAGCTCTTCGGCGACCATGCGATCGAGGCCGGCGCGCGCTTCGCCGCGGATGCGGGCGCGAGCGAGCTGCAGCGTGTGGTGCGCTCGCTGCTGCGCCTACCTTTGACGGCGACCTCCGAGGCCGTCCCCGGCTATCGCCTGCAGAGCTGGGCCGGCCCCGCGCCGGACACCTTGCTCGATTCGTACGCAGCCGCGAGGAACGCCATCAACGACGCGCCCGGCTTCGACGAGGATCCGGCCGTCTGGACTCCCGCCTTCGTGCGAGACCTCGAGACGGTCGTCGCCCGGCGCGACCGGGAGATGAGGATCACCGTGGCGCTCGACGAGCGAGGTGAGGTGGCCGCGTTCACCGAACTCCGCGTCACGCGGACACCCGGTGCGACCGCCAGCACGGAAGACACCGCGGTCATGCCGGAGCACCGTCGCCGCGGGCTTGCACGGTGGGTCAAGGTCGAGTCCCTGCTGCGTCTCCAACAGGATCGACCGGACGTGCGTCTCGCCACCACCTCGAACGCGGAGGAGAACCGCGCCATGCTCGAGCTCAACCGTGCGCTCGGCTTCGTGCCGGTGGCCGTGCGCACCACGAGCCTGCTCCAGGTGTAGGGCTAGCATCGCAAGAGTGGGAGCACGCTACGACGGCATCGCCGAGTGGTACGAGGAGTTCCGGCCCGCGCTCAGCGAAGAGGAGGGTGAAGCGGTCGCCCGGTTGCTCGGCAGCGGCACGGGACGCTGCCTCGACCTCGGCTGCGGGACCGGGATTCCGACAGCGGCCGTCGCCGAGCTCGGCTGGTCAGTCGTAGGCGTCGATGTCTCGGCCGACGTGCTCGAGCACGCAAGGGCACGCGGGCTCGAGGTCGTGCAGGCGCCCGCGGACGATCTGCCGTTCGAGGACGAGAGCTTTGACGCGGCGGTCTCGGTCCTGACACACACCGACATCGACGGCTTCGCAACGGCGATCGCCGAAGTCGCCCGCGTGCTGAAACCCGCGGCGCCATTCGTCTACATCGGCGTCCATCCATGCTTTGTCGGACCGCACTCGCTGTTCCTCGAGGCACAGGGTGTGCCGCAGCTCGCACCGGGGTACCGGCGCACGGGTCGATACGACGGCTCGGCGTTCGGAGTGGAGAATCCCGACGGCGTGCGGATTCGCGTCGGGGCTGTGCACCTGATGCTTCAGGATTTGTTCGCCGCGTTCACGGACTCCGGCCTTTGGGTCGAGCGGTTCGAGGAAATCAGCGCTCGCGATTACCCACACATCGTCGCGCTCCGAGCCCGGAAGTGAGCATCGCCGCGGATCTGCTCCAGGGCGAGGAGCTCGCCTACCTCGGCACCGAGCCGGCACGCGAGGCGCAGGGCGCACCGCTGCCGGAGGAGCTCCACCCCCGCGTGCGCGAGGCGCTGGCGGCACAGGGGATCGACGAGCTCTACACCCACCAGGCCGAGGCCTGGGAGGCTGCGCAGCGCGGCGGCCACCTGATCGTCACGACCGGGACGGCGAGCGGCAAGACCCTCGCGTTCAACCTGCCCGTCCTCGACGCCCTCGCGCGCGAGCCCAAGCGGCGAGCGCTCTACCTCTACCCGACGAAGGCGCTCGCGCAGGACCAGCTCCGCTCGCTCGGCTCGTTCCGCCTCCCGCGCCTGCGCGCGGCGATCTACGACGGCGACACCGCTTCCGAGCGTCGCTGGCAGGTGCGCAAGTGGGCGAACGTGATCCTCTCCAACCCGGACATGCTCCACGTCGGCGTGCTGCCGCATCACGACCGCTGGGGCGACGTTCTCACGAACCTCGCGTACGTGATCGTGGACGAGGCGCACGTCTACCGCGGCGTCTTCGGCTCGCACGTCGCGAACGTCTTGCGCCGCCTGCGCCGCCTCGCCCGTGTCTACGGCGCCGAGCCGCAGTTCCTGCTCGCCTCGGCCACCATCGCGAACCCCGGCGACCTCGCGCACATGCTGACCGGCGCGGAGATCACCGTCATCGGCGACGACGGCGCGCCGCGGGCCGAGCGCACGGTCGCGCTCTGGAACCCTCCGCTGACCGACGAGGAACTGGGTCTGCGGGCCAGCCCGCTCGGCGAGGCATCGCGGCTGATGGCCGACCTCGTGACGCAGGGCCTGCGCACGCTCTGCTTCGCGAAGAGCCGCCGCGCGGCGGAGCTGATCCACCGCTTCACCGCTGACCGGCTCGGCGACGACTCGCGCCTCTCGCCCTACCGCGCCGGGTACACGCCCGCCCAGCGGCGCGAGATCGAGCGGCGGCTGCTGGAAGGCGAGCTGCTGGGCGTCTCGGCGACGAACGCGCTCGAGCTCGGGATCGACATCGGGCTCCTCGACTGCGTGCTCTCGGTCGGCTTCCCGGGCACGGTCGCCTCGCTGCGCCAGCAATGGGGCCGTGCGGGCCGGCGCGGGCACGGACTCGCCGTGCTCGTGGCGAGCGAGGACGCGCTCGACCAGTACTTCATGCGTGAGCCGGAGACGCTGCTCGAGCGGCGGGTCGAGGCGGCGATCCTCGACCACGAGAACCCGCGGGTCCTGGACGGCCACGTCCTGGCGGCCGCGTTCGAGGCCCCGCTCGACGAATCCGACCGCGAGGTCCTCGGCGACGCAGCGCTCGAACGGGCGGCCGCGCTTCCGGAGCTGCAGCAGACGAAGGCCGGCTACGTCTGGGCCGGCCGCGACTACCCGGCGGCGCGCGTCTCGCTCCGCTCGACCGGGCCCGAGGCGTTCACGATCGTCGAGGGATCGACCGGCACGATGCTCGGGATCGTCGAGCAGGAGCGCGCCTACTCCACTGTCCACGAAGGCGCGATCTACCTGCACCTCGGCGAGAGCTACCGCGTCCGCGAGCTCGACCTCGAGTCGCGCACCGCCGTCGTCGAGCCTTTCCGCGGCGACTACTACACGCAGGCGAAGAAGGAGACGTCGACCGCGATCGTCGAGGCGACCCGCGGCGGACGGCGCCTGGGCCTCGACCTGAGCTTCGGACGCGTCGTCGTGACCGAGCAGGTCGTCGGCTACCAGAAGAAGTCGATCCAGACGCAGGAGAGCATCGAGCTCGTCGCGCTCGAGCTGCCGCAGACGGCGTTCGAGACCGAGGCGATCTGGTTCGTCCCCGAGCCGTGGATGCTGGAAGGGCTCGAGCGGGAGCCCCGCCTACTGGGGTCGCTCCACGCCGCCGAGCACTCGCTGATCGCGCTGCTGCCGCTCTGGGCGATGTGCGACCGCTGGGACATCGGCGGCCTCTCGACGAACCTCCACTTCCAGACCGGCGCGCCGACGATCTTCGTCTACGACGGCCACGCGGGCGGCGTCGGGATCACCGAGCGCGGCTTCGACTCCTTCGAGGGCTGGGTCGAGGACACGGCGAAGCTCCTCGACGGGTGCCCGTGCGACCACGGCTGTCCGTCCTGCGTCCAGAGCCCGAAGTGCGGCAACCTGAACGAGCCGCTCGACAAGGCCGGGGCGCTCACGCTCCTCGGGCGGATGCTCGCCTAGGATTCCGATATGGCACTGCTGCTGATCCTGATCGCGCTCCTCGGGTTCGGCTTCTTCACGTTCGGCTCGGGCTCGGGCTCCACCGGCGCAGGCAGCGCGCCGCAGCGCTACACGCCGCACCGTGTGAAGTGCAGCGCACGGATGAAGGCGCAGATGACCGCAGGAGAGAGCCGCCGCAGGTGCGGCAGCCCTCCCGCGAATCCGTAGCCCTTACGCCTTGAACGGGCCGGTGTCGGTCCAGCCTTCCTTCACGAGCGACCAGAAGTCGACCGCGAGCCGGTGCGTGACGTAGTCGTACGGGAGGTAGCCGTACCCGTGGTCGCCCCAGCTCGCTCCCCACGAGTTGCGCGTGATCAGCGCACCCGTCGTGGTCGCTCCGCCGTTCGCGTTCGTGATCGTCATGTGGTCGTCGTAGCCGACGACGAGGTTCGCGTGCCCGCCGATCACCCGGTCACCGGTGGCCGGGTACGGGATCTTCCCGGTCGTCGCCGCCTGCGAGATCGAGTTGTAGACGGTGAACCCGTAGATCGGCGGCAGGCCCTTGGCCAGATTCGTCTTGATGCTCGTGAGCAACGCCGCCGGAGACGTGCCGGTCGGATCGAGCCGGAAGTACTTGATCGCCCGGTAGTTCCCCGCGAACGAGTACAGGAACGAAGACGGCTCGACGTCGAACGAGGCGGGGTTGTACGGCCAGTACTCCTCGGGCGGAATCCCGAAGAGCGCCAGCGCGCCCATCGTCGACCGCAGGTAGGCGCCGGTGTCGCCCGTCCAGTGGAGCAGGTCGCGCGTCGCCTTGTAGATGAAGAGCCGAGACGCGTCGATGAAGCGGCCGTTCGCGCGCTGCTCGAAGTACTCGACGAGGCCGGCGGCCGCATTCGCCGTGCACGAGCCCAGCGAGCCCTGGTTCTCGACGGGAGAGCAGTACTGCCGCAGGTCGACGCTCGCGGGCAGCGATGCCCCCGTCTTGATGACCGCACCGATCGCCTCCAGGTGCGGCTTCACCGTCTCGTGGTCCGAGGTGTAGTCACGGAAGTCCGGGAGGTCGCGCAGCCAGCCCATGCCGATCGGCTCGCCCTCCTCGGTGATCGACGCCGGCCGTGCCCGGATCATCGGGATCAGTTCTTCGATGATCTCCTCACGTGTGGCCGTCCCGACGGCCTCGACGTCGTTCGTCTCGATGGTTGCCATGGTCGGTTCCCTCCTTTCCCGGTCCTGCCTCGATTGCAGGGGAGTACGGAGGAGGGCGTGGAGCCTCGGTCGTGGCCGCAGCAACCTTTCTGGGGACGAGCAGCATGCGCTCCTCGGTGGTTGCCTTATGGCGACCCTTCCACCGCCGGCCGCGCGTGTCAATGGGTGTCGATTCGCGGCGGTCCCGTTCGTCGTACCCTCGTAAGCGACCGGAAGGAGGAGACGTGCAGTACGCACTCCTGATCTACGGAAACGGCGAGGGCTGGGGGCAGCTCAGCGAGGAGGAGCGCCAGACGCAGATGCGCGAGTACATGGAGCTGGGCGAGCATCCGTCGACCCGCGGGGGCGCCGACCTCGGCGAGCTCTCCAGCGCGACAACCGTTCGCGTCGCGGACGGCGAGGCGGTCACGACCGACGGCCCCTTCGCCGAGACGAAGGAGTACCTCGGCGGCTTCTATCTCATCGAGGCCGACAACATCGACGACGCGATCGAGTTCGCGTCGAAGATCCCCGCGGCCCGCAACGGCGGGTCGATCGAGGTCAGGCCGGTGATCGAGCACTGACCGAGCTGGAGCGCGTCTTCCGCGAGGAGTGGGGGCGCGTCCTCGCAAGCCTGATCGGCGTCCTCGGCGACTTCGACCTCGCCGAGGACGCCCTCCAGGACGCCGTGGCGGTCGCGCTCGAGCGCTGGCCGCGCGAGGGAGTCCCAGACCGGCCGGGCGCCTGGCTGACGACGACGGCCAGGAACCGGGCGATCGACCGGATCCGGCGCGACCGGACCCTCGCCCGGAAGACCGAGCTGCTCGCAGTGCCAGGCAAGCCGGAAGAAGACGAAGTGATCCCAGACGAGCGATTGAGCCTGATCTTCGCGTGCTGCCACCCGGCGCTCGCCACGGATGCGCAGGTCGCGCTGACGCTGCGGTCGCTCGGCGGGCTGACGACCGAGGAGATCGCGCGCGCGTTCCTCGTCCCGGAGCCGACGATGGCGCAGCGCCTGGTGCGGGCGAAGCGGAAGATTCGCGACGCCGGGATCCCCTTCCGCGTGCCGCCCGACCACCTGCTGCCCGAGCGCTTGCGTGCGGTGCTCGCGATCGTCTACCTGATCTTCAACGAGGGCTACGGGCCGCCGCCGCGCGCGGAGCTCTGCGAGGAGGCGATCCGGTTGGGGAAGGTGCTCGCGGTGCTGATGCCCGACGAGCCGGAAGCCCACGGACTCCTCGCCCTGATGCTGTTGCACGACGCGCGAAGGGAGGCCCGGATCGACGCTGAGGGCGGGCTCGTGCTCCTCGCCGACCAGGACCGGTCGCTGTGGGAGCACGGGCGCATCGACGAAGGGCGGCGCGTGCTGGGCCGCGCGCTCCGGCTGCGGCGTCCGGGGCCGTACCAGCTCCAGGCCGCGATCGCGTCGCTCCACTTCGAGGAGGAGACCGACTGGGTCGAGATCGAGGCGCTCTACGCGCGGCTCGGCCAGATCGCCCCGTCACCCGTCGTCGAGCTGAACCGCGCGGTCGCGGTCGCGATGGCCGCCGGGCCGGAGCGGGGCCTGCAGCTGATCGACCGGATCGAAGGGCTCGACGAGTACCGCCACCTGCACTCCGCGCGCGCCGACCTCCTGCGGCGGCTCGGCCGCGAGGACGAAGCGGCCGACGAGTACCGCCGCGCACTCGAGCTCGCGGCCCAGCCTGCCGAGCGCGCGTTCCTCGAAAGGAGGCTCGCCGAGGTTACGCTCGCTTCGTGAGCGTGCAGTCGATGACGGCGCCGCTGCGGCGCGTGCTGGTACGAGCGCCCCGCGCCGAGGATCTTCCCGGGTGGCAGGCCTGCGGCTGGCGGGCCGAGCCCGACGCAGCCGGGATCGCCCGAGAGCACGAGGCGTTCTGCGCGCTGCTCGAAGAAGCCGGAGCCCAGGTGGTGCTTGCGGAGTCCGCGGCGGAGGGCAACCCGGACGCGATCTACGCCTACGACCCGGCCCTGGTGACCGACCAGGGTGCGCTCCTGCTCAACCCCGGTAAGGAGATCAGGCGTGCGGAGCCGGCCGCGCTGGGCGAGGACCTCGAGCGAGCCGGGATCCCGGTCGCGGGTCGCCTGGCCGGCTCCGAGTGGGCCGAGGGCGGCGACTGCTGCTGGCTCGGCGAGCGCACGCTGCTCGTCGGCCGCGGTTACCGGACGAACGACGAAGGCATCGAAGCACTGCGCCGGCTTCTGCCGGAGGTCGAGATCGTGGTATTCGATCTCCCGCACTGGCACGGCCGCGGCGAGGTGATGCACCTGCTCTCGCTGCTGAGCCCGCTCGACGACGACCTCGTGGTCGCGTACCCGCCGCTCCTCCCGGTCCGGCTGGCGGAGCTGCTCGAGCGCCGCGGGATTCAGATCGTGCCCGTTCGGGACGAGGAGCTCGACTCGATGGGGACGAACGTGCTGGCGCTCGCGCCCCGGGTCGGCCTCGCGGTGCACGGCAACCCGGCGACGAGGCGTCGCCTGGAAGCGGCAGGCGTGGAGGTGCTCGTCTACGAGGGCACGGAGCTGTCGAAGGGCGACGGCGGCCCAACGTGCTTGACCCGCCCGCTCCTACGGGATCCGTAGGCGGCTGAGGATCAGGTCGATGGCGGGACGGATCGCCGGGTAGCTGAAGTTCGAGAGCACGACGACCGTGTAGCCGAGCGCGGGGTTGAGGTCGATCTCCGCTCCCGCGCCAGGGGAGCCCCCGTTGTGCCAGATCGTCGGCGGCTCGCCGGGCCGGCCGTAGCGGAGCCCGAAGCCGTAGCCGTACTTCTCGGAGGGGCCGACGGCCACCTTCGGGGTCGTCACGATCTTCGTCAGACGGGGATTGAGCAGACGGTGATCGAGCAGCGCGTTCGCGAATGCGAGCAGGTCGCCTGTCGTCGAGTAGCAGCCTCCGGCAGAAGTCCCGCGGGGAGGAAGCGTGGAGGTCATGGCCTGGAAGCCGCCGGCGTCCCGCGCATATCCGATCGCAGTGCCACGCCCGAGCTTGTCGCTGCGGGTACAGCCGGTACGCGTCATCCCGGCACGGTCGAACACCTCGCGGCGCAGGAAGTCGTAGTAGGCGCGCCCGCTGACTCGCTCGACGACCAGGCCGAGCAGGAGGTAACCCGAGTTGCTGTAGTGGAAACCGCCTCCGGGAGGAGCCACGGTCGGCTCTCCGACGATCAGCGGCAGGTAGCGGTCGAGCGATGTCAGGCTGGAGCGAAGGCGCTCGTAATCGGGGCTTGCGAAGAAGTCGCCGAGACCCGAGGTGTGGTCGAGAAGCTCGGCGACGGTGATCCGGTCGCCCAACCGGCGAGGTAGCTCCGGTACGTAGCGGCCGACTGGATCGTCGAAGCGAAGCTTCTCCTCCTGGACGAGCCGGGCGACGGCGACCGCCGTGAACGTCTTGCCGACCGACGCGAGGTTGAACCGCGTTCCCGTTCGGTTGAGCTCCCCCGAGCGGCGGTTCGCGAGCCCGTACGCGCGGGTCAGGACCGGCCGTCCGTCCTTCGCGACCAGGACCGTTCCCGACAACCGGCCCGCGTCGGCCATGCGGGTCAGCGCGGTTGCGACAGCGCCGAGCCGGCCTTTCTGCGCCGGCGCCGCGGACGGATGCGACGCGCACGCCGTTAAGCCGGCCACCGCGATCGCGAGCGCGATCCGCACGATTCGATTGAAGAGCAGCTTCGTAAGAGCGGGTTAAGGGCGCTCATCGAGCTGTAGGGCCAGCTCGACGGCCTCGTCGGGTGAGGAGACTCGCGGGATCCCATCCACCGCATGGCCGGGCTCGAGGATGACCACCCTCCGGCCGAGACGCGACGCGAAGGCGATCTCCGCCAGCGTGCCCCAGCTGCCGCCGACGGCGATCACGGCATCCCCGGACGCCGCCACCGCGAAGTTCCGGGCATGGCCGATCCCGGTCACCACGACATGGTCGACCCACTCGTTCGCGTCCTCGCGGCGCTCGCCCGGGAGGATGCCGATCGTCGTGCCGCCCGCAGCCTTGGCGCCACGGCACGCGGCCGCCATCACCTCACCGAGCCCACCGGTCACGACGGTGCAGCCGCGCTCCGCCAGGAGCCGTCCGACCTCCTCGGCGCGGGCCTCGTGCTCCCGCCCGCTGCCGATCACCGCGACCTGAATCGCCGCCACCGCGCGATAGTAGAGCCGTGGCGACTCGGGAGGCACAGGGCGGAACGCTGGTCGTGGGCGGAGGCTTCGCAGGCTCGACCGTGGCGCGCCTGCTCGGCAAGCGCGGCGCGACGATCGTCAGCCCGGAGAACTTCATGCTCTTCACGCCCCTGCTCCCGGAGGCGGCATCCGGGACGCTCGAGCCGCGGCACACCGTCGTTCCGCTTCGGGTCATGTGCCGGCGCGCAGAGCTCATCCTCGGCCGGGCGACGACGATCGACTTCGAGCGGCAGCTCGTCCAGGTCCAGACGCTGGAGGGCCTCACGAGCGTCCACTACCGCGACCTGGTCATCGCGCTGGGCTCGATCTCGCGCGCGCTTCCGATCCCGGGTCTCAGCGAGCATGCGATGGGCTTCAAGGACCTCGCCGACGCGATCCAGCTGCGCAACCACGTCCTGCAGAGGCTCGAGGCCGCCGATGCCGCACCCAACGAGACCCATCGCCGCCGCGAGCTGACCTTCGTCTTCGTCGGGGCGGGCTACGCGGGCGTCGAGGCGCTCGCCGAGCTCTCGGATCTCGTCCGCGACGCCTTGCGGTTCTACCCCGGCCTCCGCGACGCGCAACAACGCTGGGTGCTCGTCGACGCGGCACCGAAGATCCTCCCGGAGATCCCGAGCCGCCTGGGCGAATACGCCGCACGCAAGCTGTCCGGACGCGGGATCGAGATCTTCGTCGAGACGACTCTGGAGTCCGTCGAGGCCAACGTCGCCCGGCTCTCGAACGGCGAGCGGATCCTGACCCACACCGTCGTCTGGACGGCCGGCGTGAGGGCGAACCCCGTGCTCGCGAAGCTCGGGCTTCCACTCGACGACCGCGGGCGGGTGCAGACGGGCGAGACCCTGCGCGTGGAGGGCCTCGAGCACGTCTGGGCCCTCGGAGACTGCGCCCGCGTCCCGAACCGGGCGAGCCCGGAGCCGGACCCGCCCACCTCGCAGCACGCCCTGCGCCAGGCGCGGCGCCTCGCGAAGAACCTCCGCGGCGACCCGCAGCCCTACCGTTACCGCATGCTCGGCCAGGTCGCGACGCTCGGGCGCTACAAGGGGATCGCCGACGTGCTCGGCCTGCGCTTCACGGGGTTCGTGGGCTGGTTCATCACGCGGACGTACCACCTGTACCAGCTGCCCCTCGTGTCGAGGAAGCTGCGCGTGGTCGTCGACTGGACGGTCTCGCTGTTCTTCCGCCGCGACATCTCCGAGCTCGGGACGCTCGGCCACCCGCAGAGGCTCGGCGATGAATGACCACCTGGCGCGGGCCCACGCGTTCATCGACCGCGCCGACATGGCCGGCGAGCGGCAGGAGCCGTCCGAGGTCGGCACGGCCGTCTTCGACGATCGGATCCCGAGGCGGCTCGACTCGAACTTCCTTCGGGTCGAGCGAGAGGCCGATCCCGTGCTCGTGCAGGCCGAGGCGGAGCGGCTCGGCAGGCGGATGATCCACGTGCCCGACTCGGAGCTCGGAGAGCGGCTCGTCCCGCACTTCCAGGCCCAGGAGGGCTGGGTGATCCGCCGCCACGTCTTGATGGTGCAGCTGCGCGAGCCGGAGCGCGGGGCCGACCTGAGTCTCGTCACGGAGGTCGACGAGCCGTCGCTGCGGCCCGCCCGACACGAGGTCGTGACGGGGCAGCCCTGGGCCGCGCCGGAGATCATGGCCCAGCTCTTCGCCGGCAAGGAGCTGATCGGCCGCCGGGTGCGAGCCCGCTACTTCGCGATCCTGGTCGACGGCGAGGTCGTCAGCTACACCGACCTCTACCAGGACGGCCCGGATGCGCAGATCGAGGACGTGGGCACCCGGCACGAGCACCGTGAGCGCGGCTACGCGAGCGCGGTCGTGCTCGGGGCGATCGAGGTGGCGCGGGCCGAGGGCGCGGAGTTCGTCTTCCTCGTCGCCGACCTCGAGGACTGGCCCAAGGAGCTCTACCGCCGGCTCGGCTTCGACGAGCTCGGGTACTTCGTCAAGTTCATCGCGCCGCACACGTAGCTTTCCGTCGTGGCTGCTGCTCTTGCTGTTCGCGGCCTCGCGAAGCGCTACGGGGCCGTGGAAGCGCTTGCCGGGGTCGACCTCGAGGTCCGCGAAGGGGAGCTCGTCGGGCTGCTCGGGCCGAACGGAGCGGGCAAGTCCACGCTCGTCAAGATCGCGTGCGGCCTCGTGCGCGCGTCGCGCGGGACGGCGGAGATCTGCGGCGAGCCTGCCGACTCACGCGAGGCGCGCCGGAAGATGGGCTACCTCGCGGAGCTCTTCCGGTTTCCTGGGTGGTACTCGGCCGACGAGGTGCTCGAGCTCCACCAGCGGCTCAGCAGCTCAGAGGGCGGAGAGCGCGAGCGGGCCGAGCTGCTGGAGCTGGTGGGGCTCGCCGACGCGCGCCACCGGCGGGTCGAGGAGATGTCGAAGGGCATGCAACAGCGCCTCGGCGTCGCGCAGGCACTGGTCGGCTCGCCGCCGCTGCTCCTCCTCGACGAGCCGACGAGCGCGCTCGACCCGGTCGGGCGGCGCACCGTGCGCGAGCTCCTCGAAGAGCTTCGCTTGCGCGGAACCTCGGTGCTCCTCAACTCGCATCTGCTGAGCGAGATCGAGCTCGTCTGCGACCGGGTCGCGATCCTGCTCCACGGGAAGCTCGTCGCCGAGGGCTCGCCGGCCGAGCTCGCCCGCTCGCGCGGGGTCGAGATCGAGACCGACGACGGCACCCGGCTCTTCGAGGGGACGACGCGCGACGATGCGCCGCGCCTCGTCGCCGAGCTCGTCACGGCGGGGAGGAAGGTCTACGGCGTCCGCGTCCTCACGTCGACCCTCGAGGAGACCTACCTCGAGGCGGTCGGAGGCGAGAGCTCGTGAGCGCGGTGCTGACGATCGCCGGCTACGGCCTCCGCGAGGCCCTGCGCCGAAAGGTCTTCGTGGTCGTGCTGCTCCTGACCGTTGCGTTCCTCGGGCTGTTCTGGCTCGCGAACCACTTCCTGTTCGAGCACATCGACAACATCGGGCCGCCGCCGGGCATCGACGCACGGGCCTTCGCGGGCGCGACGATCTTCGGGCTCGCGATGTTCGGGACGCTCTTCCTCGGCGTCGTGCTCGCGGTCTTCCTCACGCTCGGAGTCGTCAGCGGCGATGCGGAGCGCGGGCTGCTGCAGCCGTTGATCGTCCGTCCGGTGGGGCGCGTGACGCTCCTCCTGGCGCGCTGGCTCGGAGCCGTCGCCGTCTGCGCGCCGTACGTCGGTCTCGTCTACCTGGGGACGATGCTGATCACCGGGCTGACGGGCCACTGGTGGCCCGACAACCTCGTCACGCCGGGGGTGGAGCTCGCGGCAGGGGTTGCGGTCGTCGCGGCGCTCTCACTGCTCGGCTCGGTCTTCCTGACCTCGACGGCCAACGGGATCGCGATCTTCATGATCTTCGGCGCCGGGCTGGTGGCAGGGCTGCTCGGGACGATCGGGCACGGGCTCAACTCGCACCAGCTCGAGCGGGCCGCGAAGATCGCTGCCTGGCTGCTGCCTTTCGAGGCGCTCTATCAGGACGCGCTCCGCCAGCTCACCTCGAAGACGAGCGGGCTCACGGGCTTCCTGCTGACCCTCGGCCCGTTCGGCGGCGGCTACACCGGCGGTTTCGCCGTCCGCCTCTGGGCGGCGGCGTACCTGCTGATCATCGGCACGCTCGCCGCCCTCGGCTTCTCCCGACGCGACCTCTGACTCAGAAGTGGCAGTTGCCAGGATCGGGCTCGTCGATTCGCCTGACGGCACCTGCTTGGAGAAACTGCACTGCGACCGTCTCCGCCGAGACGCTGCCGTTGTTGCGGAGCATGTGCACATCGGTGCCGCCGGCATCGATGAACCCTTGGCCCGCCGTGTAGACGTGCGGCGTGCAGTTCGGGTCGTCGCCAAGGTAGTTCGTCACCTCGCCGGAGACGACGAAGATCAGGCTCGGGCCGGGATGCGAGTGCCAGCCGGTGGTACCGCCGGGCGCAAGGGTGTTGTGGATGACGTAGAAGTCCGACGTGCCGTGCGTCTTCATCCGGACCCGCCACGCGTGCGGAGGATCCGACTGGGCCCTCAGGCGCAGCGGCTCGAAGGACGCTCGCGCGACCGTTGACGTCGTGAGGCCGGACGGTGGCGTGGCCAGCACGGTGCCGACGTAGACGCCGACTCCAACGAGGGCGACCAGAACCCCCAGGAACGCTTTCGACTTCATCTCTCCCTCCTCGCTCGTAGAGCCAAGAGCATCAGCCGCGCGGCCTCTGGAATCGATACGTCGTACGACGTATCTTTCGACACATGCCGACGCTCGCGCGTGGGGACGAAGGGCGGGTCCTCCGCTTCATCGCGGAGGCCGAGAGCTACGGCGGCGACCACCCGTTCGGGGGCGACCTGCTGACGCACCTCGGCAGGCTCGTGCCGGCGGACTGGATCGGGTACGACGAGTCGATCACGTCTTGTAGCGATGCCCCGGACACCCACACGCAGCGCCCCTGTGACGAGGACGTCTACGGAGACTTCGACTGGTCGTCGGATGCGTTCGTCAACGCGGAGGATCCCGTCTGGCGGCAGTTCTACTCGGGCAGGTTCGGCGCAATCAAGATCTCCGACTTCCTCAGCCGGCGCGAGTTTCGGCGCACCCGGCTCTTCGACCTCTTCGCGCAGTGGGACCTGCAGGACTCCCTCTCGCTGCGGTTGCCCGTCGGCCCTCGCAAATGGACGAAGAGGTTCAGCTTCGATCGCTTCGGGCGGAACTTCGCGGCCCGTGACAGGGCCGTGCTCGAGGTTCTGAGCCCGCACTTCGTGCGCATGTACCGCGCGAGCGAGAACCGGCGGCGCCTGCGCGACGCGCTCGCGGTCTACGAAGCGGCCGACGCGGCGGTGGTGCTCCTGGAGCCCGACGGCCGGATCGCCTTCGAGAGCTCGGCCGCGCGCGAGCTGCTGCAGCGGTATCTGGGCCGGAACGGCGCGGTGCTCCCCGAGCCTGTGTCGTCCTGGGTGCGGGAGCGGCGCGCCGCGGACGGTGAACCCTTGCGCATCGAGGCCGGCGAGCGCCGGCTGGAGATCGAGCTCGTCGACAGCGCGCTCCTACTCCACGAACGGCGCGCGATGCCTCGGCTGACGGCGCGTGAGCGCGAGATCCTCGAGCTCGTCGCAGAAGGCAAGACGAACGCCGAGATCGCCGAGCGCCTCTGGATATCGCGCGGGACCGTGCGCAAGCACCTCGACAACCTCTACGCCAAACTCGGCGTCCACACGCGCACCGCGGCCGCGGCTTTCGTCTGCCGCTAGCGGCACGGTCGCGGCGATCGGCTTCAGTCGCCGCGACCTCTGAGGCGCGCGGCCCGACCTATACTCCGAGCGTGAGCGGGCTCGCGGTGTCCGCGGGAACGAGCCAGATCTCTTCGCTCGGCGTCGGGGGTTTCCGCGTCAGCAACCTGGTCTTCCCGCCCGCGCGCCGTCTGCCGTGGCACGCCCACCCGCTCGGTTGCATCGCGGTCGTCGTGGAGGGCGCCGTGGGCAAGCGTTTCCGGCGCTTCGACGCAGACGCCGAGGCCGGAGTGGTCGTGACGATGCCGCCTGAGGAGCCCCACGAGGACCGCTTCGGCCGGACCGGAGCGTCGATCGTCGTGGTCGAGGCAGAAGACGTTGCGGGCGACGTCTCCTGCAGCTCCGATGCGGAGGCGACCTTGGTCGCTCGGCGCATCCGACGCGAACTGACCTGGCCCGACGCCTTCACGCCGCTCGCGGTCGAGGGTCTCGCGCTCGAGCTGACCGCCATCGCGAGACGCCGTGGCGCCCCGGGCAGCGCCGATGGCCGGGCCGAGCATGCCCGGGCAATCCTCCGCGACCGCTTCCGCGAGCCCCCCAGCCCCAGTGAGCTCGCCGAGGCAGTCGGCATCCATCGCGCACACCTGGCACGTGTTTTCCGAGCGCGTTACGGCGAGAGCCTGGGCGAGTACGTCCGGCGGCTTCGCCTCCAGTGGGCGGCGGCCGAGCTCGCCTCGACCGAGACGCCGCTGGCGGTGCTCGCCGTCGAGGCCGGGTTCTGCGACCAGAGCCACTTCACCCGTGCCTTTCGGAAGCTCTACGGCGTCACGCCCGCCCGCTTCAGGGCCATGCAACGCTGATTCCAAGCGCGCCGGCCGCGTACAAGACCGCGTTCGCTTCCCTCCCTACAGTCGGTTGCCCGACTGGGAGGAGAGATGAAACGAGTCGCCTTGCTCGCCGTGCTGGGAACCCTGCTGGTTGCGGGAAGCGCCGCAGGCAGCACCAACGGGCCCTCCGCCACCGGCGGCAGCCATCTGATCGCGCACGACGTGTTCGGCCTGCAGACGCTCGAGCTACAGCACTTCGGCTTCAACGCGAAGATCCAGCACGACGGGACCGCCGACGGCTGGTTCGACTACCGCGACATCGAGGACGGTTCGCCTTTCTCCGCCAACGGCCCGGTCACGTGCCTGACGGTGATCGGCAACGACGCCTGGATCGGCGCCGTGATCCGAAGCTCGAACGACCCCACGGTCGTCGGCCTCGGTGCCTGGTGGCACGTCACCGACAACGGCTCGGGCGCAGGCAGCCCTCCGGACGTCACCACCTTCCTGGGCGTTGGCTCGCTCGCGGACACGCAGGCGTTCTGCGACAACCATCCGCCCTACCGCTTCCCGTTCGCCATCGACGGCGGGGATATCCAGGTTCAGCCCTGAACCTCCCACCTCGGCGGGGCCGGCCGATCCGTGCACGAGGCGGCCGTGCCCCGCCGGGCCTCTGAGCTCGACTAGTCGCTCCACATCACAGCGAACGAGCGGCGTGTCTCGTAGACGAGCCTGTGCGAACCGCTGTGAGGGTCGATCAGGTAGACGCCGGGCTTGTCATAGCCGTAGCCGCACGCTCCCTCGAGGAGCTGGACGACGGCCCGGCCTCCTGAAGACCAGCCCAGGGCGACCGACTCCGGTGCCTTCCGCCAGTCCCGGTCGCCCGTGACCGTCCGCAGGCCGCCTCCGCGCTCCGCGAAGAATGCCGTCGGCGTCTCGCAGTCGGCCGACCACTGTGCAAGTACGGTCCGGCCGTCCGGAGAGAGATACGCCGCCCGCCAGAAACCGCTCTGCTCCGGCGGCGGCCTGCTATGGGGCGGTGGTCCGGCGATGCGCCGCGTTCCCTTGGCGCCGGTCACCTCGATCGAGGTCGCTCCGTAGGCCTGACCCCGGGACCGAGCGCAGAGAACGAAGCGCACTCCCTCGCGGCGAGCGAACGTCGCGCAGCCCCTACCGGTCACGTTGCTCAGGGCGCGCGGGTAACGGCCACGCGATCGGTAGGCCACAAGCCGCGAGCCGGCTGCGTCCAAGACGTAGCGCGTGCCTGAGTTCGGGCTCCGCACCACGACCACGTTCCGAAGAAGCTCGGAGCCTGCGTCGATCGCCAGCTTGAGCCGTCCGTAGACATGTCCATCGAGCCCGATCAGGGTCAGTGTCGGCTTCCCGAGTCGTTCGGTCTCGACGGCGACGCCTTCGCGCGGTAGCGCCCCGAGGTGCAGGACTTTCGTCGGAATGCGGTGTGCCGACCGTTGCGACGATGCCTGCCGCCCGCCGCCACAACTTGAAGCAGCGCCCAAGACGAGACCGATGAACAGCACCCAGCGCACGTCCCCAAATCCTGACGCGTGCCGGTAAAGAACTACTGAAGCGCCTTCAGCGCTTTCGCGAGCGACTGCTTCGTCTTCAGGACGCCCTCGAACAGGTCGCCGTGCTCCGCGACTCGTTCGCGCACCACGTCCATCGTGAACGCCGCCGGGTCGAGGGACTCACCGACCTCCTCCCACCGCAGCGGCGTCGAGACCGGCGCGCCCTGCTTCGGACGCACCGAGTAGACCGACGCGATCGTCTTGCCCTCGCCGTTCTGGTTCGCGTCGATCAGCACGCCCCGCCGCTTCGACTTCGTCCACTCGGTCGTGACGAGCCCGCGATGCGTCACCGCCAGCGCGCCGGCGATGATCTCGGCGAACTGGCGCGTATCGTCGTACGTCGAGCGGCGCTCGACCGGCACGAGCACATGAATCCCGTCGGCGCCGCTGGTCTTGCAGAACGAGACCAGCCCCAGGGCATCGAGCGCCTCCTTGACGAGGAGCGCGACCTGCACCGTCTCGCGGAAGCCCACGTCCGGTGACGGGTCGAGGTCGAAGAGCACGAAGTCCGGTCGCTCGAGCTTGTCGACCCGCGAATACCACGTGTTCAGGTCGATGCAACCCATGTTCACCATCCAGAGCAGTGCCAGCTCGTCGTTCACCAGCGGCGCGTCGATCCGGCGGCGCTGCCGCGGCCGGTCGCGCGTCGTCACCTCGATGTTCAGCGTCGAAAGCCACTCGGGCATCCCGGCCGGCTTGTCCTTCTGGAAGAAGAACTTGCCCTGCCAGCCGTCGGGGTAGCGCTTCATCGTGAACGGCCGGTCGCGGATGTGCGGCACGACCACCGCAGCCACGTCGCGGTAGTACGCGAGCAGGTCACCCTTCGTGATCCCCTCGTCCGGCCAGAACGGCTTGTCGAGGTTGGACAGCCGCAGCACACGCGAGCCCTTGCGGATCACGTCCGGGATCGGAGTCGCCGGAAGCTCCCGGTGCACTTCGCCGGCCTCCTTGTCCTCCCGCAGGCCCTTGTAGACCGGCGCGCGCAGCCGCCCGTCGTGCGTCCACTCCGCGAACGAGACCTGCGCGACGAGCTTCGGCTCGACCCAGACGACGTCGCCCTTGCGGACGCGCGGCATCTTCGGCGGCTCGGGGAACGGCGAGTCTTTCCGCGCCAGGGGCTTCAGCTTCTTCAGCAGCCGCTCGATCTCGTCGTCGTCGAAGCCGGTGCCGACGTTGCCGACCCAGCGCAGCTCGTCACCCTCGTACGCGCCGAGGACGAGTGCGCCGAACGACCACTCCCGCCGGCCCTGGCCCTTCGTGTAGCCGCAGATCACGAGCTCCTGCTCGCCGTGGGTCTTGAACTTGAGCCATTCGCGCGAGCGCTTCCCGGGGAAGTAGCGGGAGTCGCGCTTCTTGCCCATGATCCCCTCGAGCTGCCGCTCCTCCGCCGCCCGCAACAGCGCTTCGCCGTCGTCGAAGGACTCCGAGAACTTCACCGTCCGGTTGCGCTTGTCCAGCAGCTTCTCGAGCCGGGCCCGGCGCTCCGAGAGCGGCAGGTCGATCACCGGCTCGCCCTCGACCTCGAGCAGGTCGAAGACGTAGTAGACGATCGGCGTGCCGGGCTTCGCCTGCTGCATCGCCGAGAAGCTCGGCCGCCCCTCCTCGTCGAGCGCGCAGACCTCGCCGTCGACGACCGCGTCCGGCGTCTTCAGCGCCTTCGCGAGCTCCTTCGAGACGTTCGCGAAGCGCTCCGTGTAGTCCTGGTCCTTCCGGCTGAGCAGCCTGGCCTCGCCGCCGGCGACGCGCGCGACGATCCGGTAGCCGTCCCACTTGATCTCGAACTCCCAGCCCTCGCCGCGCGGAATGTTCCGCTCGTCCTCGAGCGTCGCGTACATCGGCTTGTACTCGCGCTGTCGAGCCGCGGCGGCCCCCTCCTCGCGCTTGCGCAGGATCAGCCAGTTCTTCTCGTCGCCGGAGAGCTTCGCCGGCACGAGCGCCCAGACGCCGTCGAGCTTCTCGCCATGCAGCCGCACCGTGAGGCCGCCGCCGCGCTTCTCCTCGAGCACCTCGTAGGTGCCCTTGTCCCAGATCTCGACGGTGCCGGCGCCGTAGTTCCCCTTCGGGATCTCGCCCTCGAAGGTCGCGTAGTCGAGCGGGTGATCCTCGACGTGCACGGCGAGGTGCTGCTGGCCCGGCTCGAGGGGCACGCCCTTCGGGACCGCCCAGCTCGCGAGCACGCCGTCGCGCTCGAGCCGGAAGTCGTAGTGGAGCCGCCGCGCGTCGTGCCGCTGGACGACGAAGATCGGCTCCTTCGACCCGCGCTTGCCCTTGAAGGGCTCCGGCGTCTGCTTGCGATCGCGTTTTCGCTCGTACTCGCGAAGACTCACGACGCCTTTTTAGCGCGTGAGCGGGAGGAGCGGCTCTTCTTCTGCGTGCGGTCGACCGACTCGCGGAGGGCCGCCATCAGGTCGACGACGTCGGCCTCCTCCTGGGTCTCGGGCTCGGGCAGCTGCTTGCCCTTCGCCTTCGCGCGCAGGAGGTCGAGCAGCTCCTTGCGATAGGTGTCGTCGTAGCGCTCCGGCTTGAAGGGCGCGCTCAGGTTCTCGACGAGCGACTTCGCCATCTCGACCTCGGGCTTTTGCAGCCGCACCTTCCCGTCCGCCTGCTCCGGCTGCCGCACCTCGTCGGCGTAGTACATGGTCTCGAGGAGGAGCGTGCCGTTCCACGCTCGGAGCGCCGCGAGGTGCTGCTTGTTCCGGATCGCAACCTTCGCGATCCCGACCTTGCCCGTCTCGTCGAGAGCGCGGACCAGCAGCTTGTACGGCTTCTCGGCACCGTCCTGTGGCGCGAGGTAGTAGGCCTTCCGAAAGTAGATCGGGTCGATCTCCCCGAGGTCGACGAAGTCGCAGATGTCGATCGTCTTCGTCAGTTCGATGTCCAGCCGGTCGAGATCCTCGTCCTCGAGCGTCACGTACCGGCCTTTCTCGACCTCGAAGCCGCGCACGATGTCGTCCGGGTCGACGGTCTTGCCGGTGTCGCGGCGCACCTTCTCGTAGCCGATCGGCTGCAGGTCGTGCCTGTCGAGGAAGTGGAAACGGAGCTCCTTCGACTCGGTCGCGCTGAACATCCGCACGGGCACGCTGACGAGGCCGAACGAGATCGTGCCGCTCCAGATCGGGCGGGCCATGCGGTCCTCGTACCCCTCGTGTTTGGGTTTCACGCCCTGCGGTAGGCTATGAGTTCAAAGGAAGAAGCGTGTCCTTCCAAAAGCTTCTCCACCTAACGGGGGGTTAGCGTCGGGGCCGGCTACAAGTCGGCCCCGACTTGTGTAAGGGCGGGGGAAAAGCCTGTGGAAGATGTGGAAAAGCGCCGCTCAAACCCTTATTTCTAGCGGGTCGCAGAGAGCTGACCGATTGTGCGAAATCGCACACGTCGCTGCCGGCGCAGATCCTCGCCCGGAACACCCTCGAAAATCTCCAGCGACTCGGCCAAGGCGTCTCCGAGCAGCCGCGCGGCTTCGTCGTAGTCCTCGTGTGCGCCCGCTTCCGGCTCGGGCACGACCGCGTCGATCACGCCGAGCTCGAGACAGTGCGCCGCGTCGGGCTTGAAGGCCGCCGCCGCCTTCCGCGCCTCCCCCGCATCGCGCCAGAGAATCGCCGCGCAGCCCTCTGGCGAGATCACCGTGTAGATCGCGTTCTCCTGCATCAGCACCCGGTCCGCGAGCGCCGTTGCGATCGCGCCGCCCGAGCCGCCCTCGCCGATGATGCAGGTCACGATCGGCGTCCGGAGCCGGGACATCAGCGCCTGCGAGCGGGCGATCGCCCCGCCCTGCCCGTGCTGCTCGGCGTTCACGCCGGGGTAGGCGCCGGGGATGTCGACGAGCGTGATCAGCGGGAACCCGTGCCGGTCGGCCAGCTCCATCGCGCGCATCGCCTTGCCGTAGCCCTCGGGATAGGCCATGCCGAAGTTGCGCTCGGTCCGCTCCTTGACGTCGCGGCCTTTCTGGTTGCCGATCAGGACGACGGTCCGGCCGTGGAAGCGACCGAGGCCGGCCACGACCGCCGCGTCGTCGGTGTGGTGCCGATCGCCGTGCAGCTCGAACCAGTCGTCGAGCAGCCGCTCGACGTAGTCCAGCGTGTACGGGCGCTCGGGATGGCGGGCCAGCTCGACCGAGTGCCAGATGTCATCGTCGCTCGGCTCGTCGACGAGGTGATCGAGCTGCCGCTGGAGCCGCTCGAGATCGCCCTCGAGACGCGCACCGCGGAGCAACGGCAGGCTCCGGAGCTTGCTCAGCTGGTCCCGCAGCCTGAGCTCGGCCTCACGCGCCATCGGAGAAGAGCCGCAAGAGCTTGGCCACGGTCGCCCGCAACTCTGGTCTAGCGACGATGGCGTCGACGTGACCGTGGGAGTAATTCGACTCGGCACGGCCGAAATCGTCGGGAAGTTTCTCGCGCGTCGTCTGCTGGACGACCCGTGGGCCGGTGAACGACAGCAGCGCACCCGGTTCGGCCACGAGCACGTCGCCGAGGCTCGCGAAGCTGGCGAGGACGCCGGCCGTGGTCGGGTGCGCCATCACGCTGATCATCGTGCCGCCGGAGTCGTGCAGGTCCTCGACGGCGCAGACCGTCTTCGGCAGCTGCATCAGCGAGAGGATCCCCTCCTGCATGCGCGCACCGCCCGAGGCGGTGACCGAGACGAGAGGCACGCCGCGCTCGGCCGCGCTCTCGCAGGCGCGCGCGAACTTCTCGCCGACGATCCGCCCCATCGAGCCGCCCATGAAGCCGAACTCCATCACCGCGAGCTCGCACGGAAGCTCCTCCACCGCCGCGCGCCCGATCACCATCGCCTCTCCGAGGCCGGTCGACAGCTCGGCCTCCGCGAGCCGCTCGGTGTAGGGCCGCAGGTCGAAGAACCCGAGCGGGTCGTCCGATCGAAGCTCCGCCGCTTCCTCGGCGAAGCTGTCCTCGTCGGTCAGCTGCCTGATCCGCTCGCGTGCGTGCACCGGGAAGTGGTGGCCGCACTGCTGGCAGACGCGGAGATTCGCCTCGAGCTCGTCGTCCCGGTAGTGCGAGCCGCACTCGGGGCACGTGTTCGGGTGCGGGCGGCCCCCGTCCTCCGGCGGCGCGTGTTTGTGCTCGATCGAGACGTCGATCCGCTCGGACATCGGAAGCTGTGAGTCTAGAGGCGTAGGGCCGCCAGCAGTCGTGTCAGTGGCTCGACGTTGGACGGCTTCGACACCAGGCCGCTCAGGCCCGCGCCGAGGACGGATGCCCGCTCGACGATTGCACGGAAGAGCTCGTCGGTCTGGTCGAGGGAGTACCCGCCGGGCTCGGGCATGAACGGCGTGACCCCGTTCGGCTCGAAGACGTCGCAGTCGAGCGCCACGTACACGCCGTCGGTTCCCTCGAGCGCCTCGCCGAGCTGCCCCGGATCGGTGCGCAGCCCGATCGAGGCGATGAACTCGCGCTCAGGCGGATCGAGGTTGCGCGCCCCGACGAGGAGCACGTCGTCGGCCCTGACGGCGCCCGAGTCGAGCAGCATCCGCAGCGGCATCCCCCAGAGGTTCCCGGACGGAGACGACTCCGGCGTGTTGAGGTCGCCGTGCGCGTCGAGCCAGACGAGCGCGACCCGGTCGTAGCGCGTGCCGAGGCCCTCGATCGCGCCGATGTGCGAGCAGCAGCAGCCGCCGAGGACGAGCGGGCGCTCCGGCAGCTCCGTCGCGATCGCGAGGTTCTGCTCGCGGAGTGAGCGCTCCTCGACGACGGCGACCTCGGGATACGGGAACGACAGGCGCGCGGCCTCGGCCATCGTCTCCCCGCCCTCGCCCCAGGCCTGCGGGACGCGCACCAGGCCCGCCGCGAACTCCCGTCCACAGGCGTGGCACTCGTAGCCGGGGCCCAGCGCGACGGCCGTGAACGTGCCGCAGTCGGGGCAGCGCGCACGGAGCCGCGACATCAGCCGACCGCCTTCTCGTACCAGAGGATGCGCCGCTCGACCGACATGCCGACCCGCTCGTAGAGCTGCACGGCGCCGGTCGGGTTCTCCGCCTGGACGCCGAGGCCGACCCGCGCTCTCCCGCGCGCTCGGAGCTCGCCGAATGCGTGCAGGAGGAGCGCGGTCCCGAGGCCCTTCCGCCGCCAGGACCGCTGGACCCCGATCGCCGAGACCCAGCCGACGCTCTCGTCGCCGCCCCACTGGCCGCGGCACAGCGCGAAGCCCACGAGCGCGCCGTCCGCCTCGGCGAGAAACCAGAGCGCTGGTTCGAACGGCTCCCGGTGCGCCCAGTGCCACCAGTCCTCGAACGATTCGGCCTCCCAGTCGAGCTGGTCTGCGAACGTCTCCTGCTCGAGGTCGTAGACGGGCCGGTCGTCCTCGGAACCGCGATACGTGCGAACCGAGATCCCTTCCGGCCAGACGGGTGCGGGCGGCTCGCCGCCGAGGTTCGCGAACATCCGCAGCGAGTAGCGGCGAAGGACGAAGTCCCGGGACTCGAGCAGGCCGGCGGTGGCCTCCGCCTTCTCCGGGACCCAGATCATGAGCTTGCCGCCGTCCTCGACCTGCTCCCGCGCCCGCTCCTCCACGAACCCGAGCAGCGCGGCGCTGGCCTCCGGATGCGCCGGGTCGGCGCGAATGTCGCCGACCAGGTTCCGGCCGTTGCCGGAGATGTCACACGCCTCGCCGTAGCCGACGATGTGACCTTCGACGAGCGCGACGCGCATGTCGCGCTCTGCGTCCAGGGCCGGCATGTCCAGCCAGTTGAGGACGTCCTCGGGCGAGTCGAGCGGCGCCTCCGCCGGGCGGTTGAACGCGTTCAAGGCCTCGGAGATCGCGGCAGCGTCCGCGCGGGCCGGCGGCCGCAGCTCGACGTTCACAGGCGAGGCCGTTCGTAGAAGTCGTTGTGCCGCGCGACCTGCATTCCGACCCGCTCGTAGAGCCGCACGGCCCCGGTCGTGTTCTCGGCGTCCACGCCGAGGCCCACCCGCGTTGCGCCGCGGCCGCGGAAGTCCAGGAACGAGTGCCGGAGAAGCGCCGTGGCGAGCCCTCGTCGCCGCCACTGCGGCCGCACCCCGAGGATCTCGACCCAGCCGAACTCCGGGTCGCCGGAGGTGTTCCATCGGTTCACCGCGAACCCGGCGAGCTCGCCGGCATCCTCGGCCAGCCAGACGAGGCTCGGATCGAAGTCCTCGCGGCCGAACGCATACGCGGCCCACTGGTCGAACGGCTGCTGGTGGAAGTCCCAGTGGTCCGCGAAGGCGGCGTTGTTCGCCTCGTAGAGGCGCCCCTCTTCGCCCGGCTCCATCGTTCGAACGGCGACTCCCTCGGGCCAGCGCGGTTCCGGAATCGCGTCCGAGAGCTCGATCAGCATCCGGTACGACTGGCGCATCAGCTTCCAGCCCGCGGTCTCCGTAACGCCGCGCAGGATCTCGTCGGGCCCCTGCACGACCACGCGCGTGGTGTCCGAGCCGGCGTGCGACGAGCCGGCCTCGAGCAGCGCCTCCGCGGCCTCGGCGTCGAGCGCCCGGACATCCAGCCACGACGAACCGCTCTCGCCCGCGCTGTTGACGTCCAGGTAGCCGACGAGGTCGCCGTTGCGGCTCGCGACGCGAACCCAGAGACCGGGCATCGCCAGCCAGTGGCGCACCTCCGCCTCGTCGATCTCCGCCTCGCCGAAGAGCGACTGCGCATGCCGGTTGAGGAGGTCGGCGATCGGCGCGGCCTCGGCGGCGCTCGTCTCTCGGATCTCGACCGTCACCCCGCGACCTCGTCCAGCGTCTGGGGCAGCCGAGAGAGATCCGCAAGCTCGCACGTCGGCTGCGAGCCGGGCGTCTCGCCGAGACGGTTGATCCAGATCGACTTCAGCCCGAGCTCGTTCGCCGGCGCGATGTCGTGGAAGAGGCTCGCGGCCACATGCACGTCCGGCGCGCGGCCGACCTCCCGCTCGAAGGCCTGCCAGTGGCCGAGCGCCGGCTTGTACGAGCCGACCTCGGAGGCCACGATCGCGAGCTCGAACGGCACGCCGATGCGCTCCTGCGAGGCGTCGATGTAGTCCCGGTCGGTGTTGGAGAGGATCGCGAGCTTCCAGCCGGCGGCACGAGCCTGTTGCAACGCGGCGGGCACCTCGGGAAAGGGCTGCCACGTCGGCAGGGAGCGCGCCAGCGCGTCCTCCTCGCCTGCGGTCGCGCCCAGCCGACGCATGGCCTCGGTCAGCACTTCGCGGTACGAGCGCTCGCCGCCCGCCTCGAGCTGCGGCTCGAGCTCGTGGTAGCGGTCAAGCAGCTCGTCGGCCCGGTCCTCGCCGAAGACGCGCGACAGCTCACCCCGGATCCCGCCGTTCCAGTCGATCAGCGTGCCGTAGCAGTCGAAGGTGGCCCACCGGTCCCCTGCCACGGCACGAGCTTACCCACGCAGCGATCATGCCCTCGTGCAGCGCAAGACGGTGACCGTGCTCTTCTGCGACGTCACCGGGTCGACCTCGCTCGGCGAGTCGATCGACCCCGAGGCGCTGCAGGACCTGCTCGCGCGCTACTTCGAGCGGATGCAGGCGATCGTCGAGCATCACGGAGGCACCGTCGAGAAGTTCATCGGCGATGCCGTGATGGCGGTCTTCGGCATTCCGGCAGCCCACGAGGACGACGCCCTGCGAGCGGTTCGCGCCGCTGCGGAGATGCGGGACGCCGTCCCGGAGTTCGGCATCCAGGCGCGGATCGGGCTCACCACCGGGATGGTGGTGACCGGCACCGAGGAGCGGCTGGCCACCGGAGACGCCGTCAACGTCGCCGCGCGGCTCGAGCAGGCGGCAGAGCCGGGCGAGGTGCTCGTCGGAGACCCCACGCTGACGCTCGTCCGCGAGGCGGTCGAGGTCGAGCCGCTCGAACCCCTCGAGCTCAAGGGCAAGGCGGACAAGGTCCCAGCGCACCGGCTGCTCCGCGTCCTCGAGGCGCCGGAGCGCCGCCACGAGACGCCCTTCGTCGGCCGGGAGCCCGAGCTCGCGGCCCTCCGCGAGGCCTGGAAGCGGGCGCTCGCCGAGCAGCGCTGCGAGCTGGTCACGATCCTCGGAGACGCGGGCGTCGGCAAGTCGCGGGTGGTCTCCGAGGCACTGGACGGCGTCGAGGCCGAGGTCGTGCACGGGCGTTGCCTGCCCTACGGGGAAGGAATCACGTACTGGCCGGTCGTCGAAGTCCTGAAGCAGCTCGACGTCCTGCCGCCGGAGGACGAGGCGGCAGCGGCGATCCGGTCGCTGCTCGGCACGGGTGATGCGTCGGCGTCCTCGGAGGAGATCGCCTGGGCCTTCCGCAAGACCCTCGAGCACGCCGCGCCCCTCGTAGCGGTCTTCGACGACGTCCACTCCGGGGAGGAGACGTTCCTCGACCTCGTCGAGCACGTGGGCCTGCTCTCGACCGGCTCGCCGATCCTGCTGCTCTGCATGGCGAGACCGGAGCTGACCGAGCGCCGACCGGAGTGGCCGGTACAGCTGCGGCTGGAGCCGCTGCCCTCCGAGGACGTACAGCGGCTGCTTCCGGAAGCGATCGACGACTCGCTGCGCGAGAAGATCGCGCAGGCGGCGGGCGGGAACCCGCTCTTCATCGGCGAGATGCTCGCGATCGCAGGCGAGGGCAACGGAGACGTTGCGGTTCCGCCGACCCTCCAGGCCTTGCTCGCGGCGCGACTCGACCAGCTCGAGCCGGGCGAGCGGACCGTGCTCGAGTGCGGAGCGGTCGAGGGCGAGGTCTTCCACCGCGGCGCCGTTCAAGCGCTCGCCACGGAGGAGGAGGCCGTCACGCGTCGGCTTGCAGCGCTCGTCCGGAAGGACCTCGTCGTCCCGGAGAAACCCCACATCCCCGGTGACGACGGCTTCCGCTTCCGCCACCTCCTGATCCGCGACGCCGCCTACGAGGCGCTCCCGAAGGCCCGCCGGGCCGAGCTCCACGAGCGCCATGCCCGCTGGCTCGAGGAGCGCGGTACCGACCTCGTGGAGCTGGACGAGCTCCTCGGGTACCACCTCGAGCAGGCCGTCCGCTATCGCGGAGAGCTCGGGCAGCCGGTCGACCCGAAGCTTGCCGCGGCCGCCCGAGAGCGCCTGACCGCAGCCGGGCGCCGGGCCCTGCGGCGATCGGACTTCGCTGCGGCGGTCAACCTCCTCGAGCGGGCCGCCCAGCTGCCGCTGGACGACGTCGATCTGTCGCTCGAGATCGACCTGATCGATGCGCTGTCCTGGGACCGGGAGATCGACGAGGCGCTAGAGCGCGCCCGCCTCACGACCGAGCAGGCCGCGGCGGCCGGCGATCGCATCGGCGAGCTCTGTGGCCGGATCGAGGGAGGTGTCCTTCGAGTCAAGATCGAGCCTTCCGGCGCCACTGAGGCGCTGGAGGACTTGATCGCCGAGGCGCTGCCGGTGTTCGAAGCCGCCGGTGACGACCTCGCCCTCCGAGTCGCGTACAGCGCGCAGGGGCAGGTCGCGAACATGCGGGCCCAGATGGACCAGGTCCGGGAAGCGTACGAGCGGGCGGAGGCCCACGGCGGGCCGGCGGGGCTGACGGCACTCGTGGGCTACCAGAGCCACGGTCGTTTCTTCGGGTCGACGCCCCTCTCGGAGTTCCTCGCCTGGCAGGACGCGCAGGATCCACGCGAGCGACGGAGCTACTGGCTGCGCACGCATCGGGCCTCCGCACTCGCCATGCTCGGCCGTCCCGACGAATCGCACGCGCTGCTCGACGAGCTCCGGAACGACGCGCGCGAGCGCGGCGTGGACGGCGTGCTCGCGGCCATCGAGGCTCAGGCAACCTACATCGAGCTCCTGGCCGGGGCGCCGGCTGCCGCAGTCGAGGCAGGGCTCGAGGCCTGCCGGCTGGACGAGAAAGTTGGTCATCTCTCGGAGCTCTCGACCGCGGCGGGCGGCCTGGCGGACGCGTACTACGCCCTCGGCGACTTCGTGGAGGCGGAGCACTGGGCCGGTCGTTCTGCTGAGCTCGGAGCGGCAGACGACGCGACCACGCAGATGCTCTGGCGCGAGATCAAGGCGAAGGTGCTGGCGCAGCGGGGCGAAATCGATGAGGCCGAGCGCCTCGCGCGGGAGGCGGTCGCGATCGGGGCCGAAACCGAGAACCCGAACAGCCAGGCGGACACGCTCGCCGACCTCGGCGAGGTCCTGGTCCTGGCTGGCCGTAGCGACGAAGCAGCCGAGGCGTTCGAGCGGGCACTCGAGCGCTACGAGCGTAAGGAGAACCTCGTCATGGCCGACCGGGTGCGCGACCGTTTGGCGAGTGTCCGCACTGCGTAGCGGCCTGGCGCTGGCCGCCGCGCTCGCTGTCGCCTGCTCGGTGGCCGGGTGTGGCTCGGCGAAGACCGCACCGGCGGGCCCGCCAACGGTCACGAACCTGCAACTGAAGAGCAAGCTCCTGGGCCGGGAGATGTCCGACGTCCTCGTCACGCCGGCCGGAGGGGCCAAGGGACGACCCCTCCTCGTCTTCCTGCACGGCTACGGCGCCGCGCCGAGCGACATGGTCACCCCGGCGTTCCTGAAGGCGCTTCAGCAGCTCGGAGACCGCGCGCCCGTCGTGTTCCTCCCCGAAGGCGACATCGGCTGGTGGCATGACCGCGCCGACGGACCGTGGGGCTCCTATGTCCTCCACGAGGTGATCCCGCAAGCGCTCGCGCGCACAGGCGCGGACGCGCACCACGTGGCGATCGGCGGGATCTCCATGGGCGGCTTCGGCGCGCTCGATCTCGGACGCATCGAGCCGAAGCGGTTCTGCGCCGTCGGCGGCCACTCGCCCGCCGTACTTCTCAATGACTCGCAGGACGTGCTGGGCGGATTCGACAACGCAGCCGACTTCGCGCGACACGACCTGATCCGGATCGCGCGCAGTCACTCGCCCTACGACGCGCCGGTCTGGATCGACGTCGGCAATCGGGACCAGCTCCGCCCGGCCGCGGCGAAACTCGCCCGCGAACTGCAGGCCGACGGCGCGAAGGTCAGCTTCCACGTCTGGCCCGGCGCGCACACCGGGCAGTACTGGGACGCCCATTTCGCCCAGTACCTGCGCTTTTACGCCGACTCCTGCGCAGCCTAGTCCACTAGATTCGACCCGCCATGGCCGTGCTGATGACGACGGCGTCTCTCATCGTTCCGTTCGCCGTCGTGGGCGCCTTTGTCTTGGCGCTCGTTCTCTACATCGGTTGGGTGCGCCTGTTCGGCCCGCGCTTCATCGATTACGAGGGAACACTGGTCATTGCCGAGTCGCCCAGCGCCGCGATCGGTCGCGTCGAGCGTGCGGTCAGCACCCAGCCCGACTACACCTATCGCCGCGTAGGAGCCGACCGACTCGAGGTGATCCATTCGTCGATCGAACCAGACCTCTACGCATCCGAGCCGTCAGCGGAACTCGCCGAGGCATTCCTGGACATGCTCAGAGTGACCGCGTCACCCGTTGCTACTGGAACCGAGGTCAGACTCGCCGGGCGCGCAGAACCTCGGCTGATCAACGCCGTCCGTACAGAGCTTGGCCACGCGCGAATGCCCCGCCTTCAGCAGCCAGCCTGGATGCGCCGCGGTTAGTCCTCGAACCTGCGGACGACGATCGTGGCGTTGTGCCCGCCGAAGCCGAACGAGTTCGAGACCGCGGTGCGCACGTCCGCCTCGCGCGCCTCGTTCGGGATGTAGTCGAGGTCGCACTCCGGATCCGGCTCCTCGTAGTTGATCGTCGGCGGCAGCGCGCCGTGCGTGACCGCGAGGATCGAGAAGATCGCCTCCACGCCACCCGCGGCTCCGAGGCAGTGGCCGGTCGCGCCCTTCGTCGAGGAGACGGGAGTCTTGCGGGCGTTTTCCTCGCCCAGCGCGAGCTTCAAGACGCGCGTCTCGGAGGCATCGCCGAGTGGAGTCGAGGTCCCGTGCGCGTTGATGTAGTCGATCTCGTCCGCGCCGATTCCAGCATCGGCGAACGCCATCGTCATCGCGCGAGCCGGGTTCTTGCCGGTCGGGTCCGGCTCGGTGATGTGCCGGGCATCGGACGAGACGCCGTAGCCCAGGAGCTCGGCGTAGATCTTCGCGCCCCGCGCCCGTGCATGCTCGAGCTCTTCGAGCACGACGATCGCGCCGGCCTCCCCCATCACGAAGCCGTCGCGCTGCGCGTCGAAAGGCCTGCTCGCCTTCTCCGGTTCGTCGTTCCGGCGAGAGAGCGCCCGCATGGCGCTGAACCCGGCGATGCCCACCTCGGTCACCGGCGCCTCGGTGCCTCCGCAGAGCATCACGTCGGCGCGGCCGAGCCGGATCGCGTCGGCACCGTCGCCCATCGCCATGTTCGACGCCGCGCAGGCCGTGCACTGGGAGCTGAGCGGCCCCTGCGTCCCGAGCTGCATCGAGACCCACGCTGCGCCCATGTTCGGGATGATCTCCGGGATCGAGAACGGGTTGACGCGGTCCGGCCCCCGCTCGAGCAGTTCCGAGTGGCAGTCCTGGAACGCCTTCAGGCCCCCGATCCCGGTCGCGATGGCCGCGCCGATGCGATCGGGCTCGCTCGCGATGTCGAGACCGGAATCCCGCTCGGCCAGCCTTGCAGCGGCAACGATCAGGTGTGCGAAGCGATCCATGCGCCGAGCCTGTTTGCGGTCGATGAACTCGGTCGCATCGAATCCCTTCACCTCGCACGCGAAGTGCACCGAGTACTCGCTCGAGTCGAACTGGGTGATCTCGCCCGCTCCCGAGCGGCCTGCGATCAGGTTCTCCCAGCTGGTCTCGACGTCGTTCCCGAGCGGGGTGAGCGCACCGAGGCCGGTGATCACGACCCTGCGCCGTCCGTTGAGGCTTCCGTTTGTCACTTCACATCCCCAGCCCGCCGTCGACGAGGAGCACTTCGCCCGTGATGAACGAGGCCTCGTCGGAGCAGAGGAAGCGTACCGCCCCGGCGATGTCCTCCGGATCGCCGAGCTTCCCCAGCGGCGTGTTCTGCATCATCACCTCGCGCATCTCGTCGGGGATCACGTCCGTCAACCGCGAATGGACATACCCCGGCGCGACGACGTTCGCACGCACGTTGCGGCTTCCGACCTCGCGCGCGAGCGACTTCGTGAAGCCGATGATCCCGGCCTTCGACGCGCCGTAGTTCGTCTGTCCGAGATTGCCGTGGATGCCGACGATGCTGGAGACGTTCACGATCGACCCCGCCTTCCGCCTCATCATCCCACGGATGACGGCACGGCACGTGAAGTAGACCGACGAGAGGTTCGTGTCGAGCACCGTCCGCCAGTCGTCCTCGGACATGCGCGCCAGCAGGCCGTCGCGGGTCACGCCCGCGTTGTTGACGAGGATGTCGAGGTCGCCGGCCTCCTCGACGAGCCGCCGGGCCTGCTCGGGATCGGAGACGTCGGCCTGCACCGCGCGGCCGCCGGCCTCCTGGGCGACGGCCTCCGCCTCGTCGGCGCCCGAGTGATAGCCGACGACGACGGACGCCCCGGCGCGCCCCAGCTCGAGCGCGATCGCCCGCCCGATCCCACGGGAGCCGCCGGTGACGAGGGCGTTCTTTCCCTCGAGCGAACAGAAGGGATCAGGCAGAGTGGAGGAGCTCCCGAAGCTTCTCGACCGAGTGGAGGTCGCCCACCGGGATCGCCTTCACGCTTCTGTCGATCCTCTTCAGTAAACCGCTGAGGACGTTCCCCGGGCCGACCTCGACGAAGACCTTCACGCCCTGCCGCATCAGCTCGCGCGCGGCCTGCGTGAACTTCACCGGCGCGGTGAGCTGCTCCACGAGCAGCGCGGCCATCCGCTGTGCGGGCTCGATCTTCGCCGTAACCGTCGAGACGAACGGCGCGATCGGCTCGCTGAAGCGCACGCGCTCCACTGCCGGACGCAGCCGCTCGGCGGCGCGCTCGACCAGGGGGCTGTGGAAGGCGCCGGAGACGCGGAGCTGCACCGTGCGACGCGCTCCCTGGAGCTCCGCTTCGCTACAGCACTCGGCGACGGCCGGGTTCTCACCGGAGATGACGATCTGGCCGGGGCAGTTGTAGTTCGCCGGCCAGACCCGCGTGATCTTCTGGCACAGCCCCTCGACGACCTCGTCGGCGAGGCCGAGGATCGCCGCCATCGAGCCCGGGTTCTCCCGCGCCGCGGCGGCCATCGCCATCCCACGCTCGCGGACGAGTGCGATGGCCTGTTCCTCGTCGAGCGCCTTTGCGGCTGCGAGGGCCGCGAACTCGCCGACCGAGTGACCCACGACGAAGTCGGGCTCGTGGCCGTGCGTGCGAAGCGCCGCCAGCACGGCAAGGCTCGTGGCGACGAGCGCCGGCTGCTGCACGTCCGTCTGCACGAGGTCCTCCTCGGGCGCCTCGAAGCAGAGATGGACGAGGTCGAGGCCCGAGGCCTCGCTCGCTCGGCGGTACACATCCATCGCCTCGGGAATCGCGTGGGCGATGTCGCGGCCCATGCCCGCATGCAGCGAGCCCTGGCCGGGGAAGCAGAAAGCGATCTTCTCGGCGCTCATGTGGATCCTCCGTCAGTCCATTCGATCAAACCGGAGCCCCACGTGAGCCCGGCACCCATTCCCGTCATCAGCACGAGCCGGCCTGCCGCAAGCCGTCCGTCCGCCTTGGCGTCGGCCAGGGCGAGCGGAATCGAGCCGGAAGACGTGTTCCCGTAACGGTCGACGTCAATCACCACGCGATCATCCGGGATTCCCAGCTTGTTCGTCGCGTAGTCGATGATCCGCACGTTCGCCTGGTGCGGGACGTAGACATCCACTTCGTCAACTGTGCGCCCACACTCGGCCAGCACGGCCTCCGCGGACGAGACCAGGACGCGCGTTGCGAACTTGAACACCTCGCGCCCATTCATCTGCACCTTGCCGCCGGCGGGAAGGAAGAGCTCACGGCCACCCGAGCCGTCCGCCCCCAGCTCGAACCCGAGGAAGCCGCCGGTTCCGACACGCTCCATCACCACCGCGCCGGCGCCGTCACCGAACAGCACCGCGGTTCGCCGGTCGCTCCAGTCCAGAATCTTCGAGAGCACGTCGCCGCCCACGACCAGCGCCCGCTGGGCCAGGCCGCCGGCGAGCATCCCGTAGGCCTGAGCGACGCCGTACATGAAGCCGGTGCACCCTGCGGACAGGTCGTAGGCGCCCGCGTCGTGGGCGCCGATCTCGTCCGCGATGATCGCGGCGGTCGCCGGGAACGCCATGTCCGGAGTCACGGTGGCGACGATCACGAGGTCGAGGTCGGAGCCCTTCAGCCCCGCGTCCTCGAGCGCCTCGCGCACGGCTGGCAGCGCCAGGTCCGAGAGCGTCTCGTCTTCCGCGGCGATGCGGCGCTCGCGGATCCCCGTCCGCGAGACGATCCACTCGTCGGAGGTGTCCATCTTCTTCGCGAGGTCGTCGTTGGTCATGACCTGCTCCGGAACGTGGGAGCCGAGCCCGGTGATGGAGACCGCGAGACCGTTTGCCGTACCGATCATCGCTCCACCGCGAACGTCAGCGTGCCGCGGGCAGCGAGCTTCCCGTCGACCCTTGCCGTCGCCTTCCCCTTCCCGATCGGGCCGCGCACGCGCTCGAGCGTGCACTCGAGCTCCAGCTCGTCGCCGGGCTCGACGATCCGCTTGAACCGAACGTCGTCGATCCCGCCGAAGAATGCGATCTTGCCCTTGTTCTCCTCCTCGGAGAGGACGGCCACCGCGCCGGTTTGCGCCATCGCCTCGACGATCAGGACGCCGGGCATCACGGGCCGGCCGGGGAAGTGACCAGCCAGGTACCACTCGTCAGCTCGCACCTTCTTGCGCGCCACTACCCGCTCGCCCGGCTCGAGCTCGACGACCTCGTCGATGAGCAGGAACGGCGGACGATGCGGCAGGATCGCCTCGATCTCCTCCCTGCCCAGTGCGGTCCTCACGGCGGCCGTAGTCTACGGCCGGTGGATTCGCTCGCGCGGGAGGCGGTCGTGCCGCGGCTACGCGGTCGCTTTGCGCAGGCGTACACCTACGTCGACTCGACCCCTTCGACCCAGCTCCTGCTCGCTCCCGACGCGCCCGAAGGAGCCGTCGTCGTCGCGGGCGAGCAGACCGCCGGCCGCGGCCGCCTCGGACGGCGCTGGCTCGCGCCGGCCGGGACCAGCCTCCTCTTCTCGGTCCAGCTCGTTCCGCGGATCGCGTCGGCTCGGCTCCCGGAGCTGACCGGAGTCGCCGCCCAGGCCGCGGCGGAGTCGATCGAGGCCGTCACCGGCGTGGCGCCGGAGGTCAAGGAGCCGAACGACCTCGTGGCAGGCGGCCGGAAGCTCGGCGGCGTCCTCGCCGAGGCCCGCGACGGCCGCGTCGTGCTCGGGATCGGGATCAACGTCAACGTCGAGGAGGCCGACCTGCCGACGAACGTCGACGTGCCGGCTACCTCGCTGCTCGTCGAGTCCGGCCGCGAGACCGACCGCGCCGAGCTCCTGGCCGAGCTGCTCGACCGTCTCGAGCGGCGCTACGACCGCTGGCTCAGCGAGTAGCGCGCACGACGCGGCTGCGGTTGCCCGCTGCGTCGACGGCGAAGGCGCGAAGCGTGCGAACCGCCCCGCGGTGCCCGACGCGAAACGCGCCGCGGCGCTTGATGTTCAGCCGGTAGGCGCGCCCGTTCAGGACGATCGTCAGCCGCGCGGGCTCGCTGACCCACAGCTCGACGGCCCGAAGCGAGAGCAAGCGGAGGACCGGCGCGACACGGTCGATCCGGAGCGGACGCGACCGCGTCACGGTCGTGAGCGCGTCGGTGACGCTCAGCACGACGTTGTAGCTCCCGTCCGGGAGTCCGCCGCCGTCCCACTCGATCTGTTGCGGGCCGGGGGTCGCGTCGGCATCGAGCAGCGTGGCAACCGTCGCGCCGCCGGAGACGATCCGCAGCAGGACGTGCGCGGGGGCTTTCAGCGAGAACGTGAGCAGAACGCTCCGCGAGAACGAAGCCGCGCTCGGGGCAAAGGCCGTGAGCGTCCCGTCGACGGTGACGGGCACCGACGCTCCGGCCTGCCGCCCGCGCACGTCCT
>DATDMJ010000040.1:0-21060 GCA_036518855.1 Gaiellaceae bacterium
GCCGCAGCGGCCGCATGCGCGACCCGAGCCGGTCCGACCAGCGCCCGCCGCCGATCCGCATCGCCGCTGCCACGACCTGGATCGCAGCCAGGACGCCTGCGGCCGCACCGGTCGAGAGACCGCGCTCGTCGTGGAGAAAGAGCACGAGGAATCCCGTAACCGCAAGCTGGGCTACGAGATAGAAGCTGCTGCCTGCGCAGAGCAGCCAGAGCCGATGGTCGCGCAGCGTCGCGCTGAGACCGCGCGCCTCGAGCACGTCGTCGTCGCTTCCACGGCGCTCGCGGATGACGGCGGCGCCGAATACGGCACCGGCGACGCAGAGAGCACCGAGGAACGCGAAGGCGCCGCGCAACGAGAGCGCCGGGAGGATGAGCGCCGCGATCAGCCCGCCGAGCGGGACGGCCGTCTGCCGCACTCCCAGAGCGAAGCCGCGCTCGGCGGCGGGGAACCACTGCATCACCGCGCGGCCGCTCGCCGCGTTGACGCTCGCCCCCGCCGCCCCGGCGATGCCCACGAGCAAGATCAACGACTCGAAGCTCTCGGCACGGCCCGCCGCGACGAGTGCGATCGCGCAGGCCACGAGCCCCGTCGCGAGCACGAGCCGCTCGCCGGTCCGGTCGGCGAGCACGCCCCAAGGCAGGAGCGTCAGCAACGTCCCGACCCACAGCGCGTCGAGCACGACCCCGACCTGGAGCAGCGACAGCGAGTGCGCGTCGCGAATCGCCGGCGCAAGCACGGGCAGCCCGACGATCACCGCGGAGAACGACGTCTGTGCAGCGGTGCCGGCCGCGAGAACGAGCCAGCGGTAGCGGCTCAGAGCCCGAACGGGTTGAACGCCTTCGGGCTCGTCGAGACGATCACGCTCTTGGTCTCGAGGTAGGCCTCGAGGGTCTCGAGCCCGAGCTCGCGGCCGAAGCCGGACTGCTTGTAGCCGCCGAACGGAATTCCCGGGAACGCCGTGTACGGCATGTTGATCCCGACGGTTCCAGCCTTGATCCCCCGCGCGAGCCGGTGGCCGCGCGCGGGGTCGGCCGTCCACACCGTCGCCATCAGCCCGTACCGGCTCTCGTTCGCGATCCGGACGGCGTCCTTCTCGTCCTCGAACGGAATCACCGTGACGACCGGGCCGAAGATCTCCTCCTGCGCGACGCGCATAGAGTTGTCGACCTTCGCGAGCACCGTCGGCGGATAGAACGCGCCGTCGCCCTCCGGCACCGAGCCGCCCGTGACGACCTCGGCTCCCTCCTCCTGGCCGGTCTCGACGTAGCCGTGCACGCGGTCGCGGTGCTCGCTCGAGATCAGCGAGCCCACCTGCGTCTCCGGCTCGAGCGGGTCGCCGACCTTCAGGCCGGCCGCGAGCTCCGCGAACTTCGCCACGAAGTCGTCGTAGAGCGGCGCCTCGACGAGCACCCGCGAGCGCGCTTCGCAGCTCTGGCCCGCCGAGTAGTAGATCGACCAGACCGAGCTCGGCACGGCGTCGTCGAGATCGGCGTCGTAGAAGACGACGTTCGGGCTCTTGCCGCCGAGCTCGAGGATCAAGCGCTTGATGCCGTCCGCGGCCATCCGCGTGATCTCGGCCCCCGTCGCGGTCGAGCCGGTGAACGCGATCTTCTCGACGTTCGGGTGCTTGACGAGGTGCGCGCCCACGACCGGGCCCGGCCCGGGGACGATGTTGATCGCGCCCGGCGGAAAGCCCGCCTCGGTCGCGAGCTCGGCCATGCGCAGCGCGGAGAGCGGCGTCGCGGAATCGGGCTTGAGCACGACGGTGCAGCCGGCCGCGAGCGCAGGCGCCAGCTTCCACGTCGTCATCATCAGCGGATAGTTCCACGGCACGATCTGGCCGCAGACGCCGGCGGGCTCCTTCAGCGAGTAGAAGAGGAGCGAGCCGCCGATCGGGTTCGATCGTCCCGCGATCGACGCGATCGCAGAGCCGTAGAAGCGGAAGTTCTCGACCGCCTGGAGGTGCTCGGCTTTGACCGAGGAGATCGCCTTGCCGACGTTGCGCGCCTCGAGCTCGCAGAGCTCCTCTCGGTTCGCGACGAGCGCGTCGGCGAGCGCGTGCAGGAGGCGCGAGCGCTCGTTCGGCGGCGTCCTGCCCCAGGCGCCGTCGAGCGCCGCGCATGCCGCCTCGACGGCGCGGTCGACGTCCTGCTCGTTCGCCATGGGCGCGCGAGCGAGCGGCTGGCCGGTCGCCGGCTCGGTCAGATCACGAAGCTCGCCGGAGGCCGGCTCGACCGACTCGCCGTTGATGAAAAGCCCGTAGTCCTGGGTCGCGACCGCCATCGGGGCGTGAACATAGCGATAATCGGGCTCGTGGACGACCGTCTCGAGGTGGAGGCAGCGCGGATCCCGGACCGGGACCGGCTGCTCGAGCAGCTGCGCGAGGCCGGGCTGGACGCGCACCCGGTCGACGAGGTGGGTATCGAGGTCCGCGTCGGCGACAACGCGGAGGAGATCAGCGACGAGGTCTTCGCGCACGTCGAGGACGTCACGATGCGGATCGGCTCCAACTTCGTCCCGATCAAGCACGAGGGCGTGATCTACGTCCGCCCTCCCTTGAGCTAGACGGCCTACGGCCTAACCCGCGCAGACTCCGCGCGCTTCGCGCGCTGCGCTGCACGCCAGGTGGTGCCAAGAAGCGACCCGACGAGGCCCGGAAAGCTTTCAGGAAAGCACGCGCGCTAGCGCCGTCCGATCGGTCGGCTCGCCGTGCGCGGGCAGCACGAGCTCGACCGGCAGGTCGAGCAGCGGCCGGAGGCGTCCGACGACATCGTCGCGCGTCACGTGCTTGCGGCCGCCGAGTTGGATGTCCAGTCCCTCGCCGAAATCGGAGAGTGAGTCGCCGGTGACGATCGCGTCGATCGACGGCAGCCAGAAGATCAGATCGTTGTCCTCGCGGCCCGCGTACGCGGTGATGCCGAACGGCCATGCCCCGGGGCCGTGAAATTCTCCCTCGGCGTCACCCGCGCGCAGCCAGGCGAGGTCGTCGCTCTCCATCCCGCGCACCTGCTCGGGGTCGACGCCGAACTTCTCGACCCAGTCCTGCCAGGTGTCTGCGGGAGGCGTGTGCACCGGGAGTCTCAACCCACGCGCATCGCGCTCGTGGTACGGCGCGGTCAGGACGACGGCGGTCGCGCGCCCGCGCAGCTCGTCGGGAACGGCGAGCGGGTCGAACAACACGAAGTCGTCGTCGAGCGCGATCGCGTACGACGAGACGAGCTCGGGCCACCACTGCTCCTCGTTCCAGTCGGGATGCGGCGATTGCCAGTGCCAGACCCCGGGGCGCAGCTCACGCATCGGCCGGCTCGACGGGATCGCCGACCCGCACCCGTCCGGGGTTCGCAACGGCCGCATAGACGCCGAACGGCAGTGGCTCCGTCGTTTCGATGAGGCGCCGATAGGCCGCGAGCGCCTTCAGCGTGTCGAGGTCGGGCGCGCCCGTATCGGGGTTCTGCGTCGTCACGGCGCAACGGCCGACGTTCCCCTGTGGCACGACGACGGCCTCTCCGAGGCGCACGCGGCGTCCGAGCCATTCGTCCTCCCCGTGCTCGCCGAGGCCCTCGACACCGAAGTTCATGCGGAAGCGGCGCTCGTCGACCTCCTCCACGCCGAGCATCCGCGCGAGGGCCTGAAGCGATCCGGTGCCGAGCAGCGTCGCGGCACCGCTGCGCCTGCGATCCGGCGCCGGCCCCGGAGCTCGAACGAGCCGAAGATCGCGGCCCGCGAAGTCGGAGATCGCCTCGCTCCAGGGCCCGTCGACGACGCGCACCTCGACGATGTCCCCCCAGAACCGCGCGCCGAGCGACCCGTCGACGCCGACTTCCTGAGCGACCGTCGTCCCGTCGGGAAACTCGAGTGTCAACGAGCCCGCATCGCGGTCGTAGCGGGGAACGATCTGCTGGAGGACGCCGAGCCCCTTGCTGTTCACGAGGAGGTCGTTCTCGTCGACGAGGAAGAACTCCCGATCGCCGACGATCCCGGCCTCGGTCAGGTCGCACTCGTCGAGCTGCTGCACCGCGAGGCCCTTGACCGGGCTATGCAAGATCCAGGCGACGCGCAGGCTCACCCGGCGAAAGCTAGCTCAGAAGTCGACCGTCACGCCCATGTCGGACGCCTCGGCCTTGGCGGCCACATGGGAGGCCGCCGCGACGTCGAAGACGGCGAGGCCGAGCGACCGGAAGAGCGTGAGCTCCTCGTCCGAGCTCCGTCCGGCCGCGGAGCCCGTGAGCAGCTCGCCGAGCTCTGCGCGCACGTGCCCCGGCTCGATCAGCCCCGCCTCGAGCGCGAGGCGATACTCGGCGGCCTCGTTCTCGAGCGACTCGCGCCGGTCGGTGAAGAGCGCGGCCGCGGCGACCGTCGCGGTGTCGAGCTCGCGGCTCGTCGGCTGGCTCGCCCCGACGGCGTTGACGTGCGCGCCCGGCTCGAGCCAGTCGCGCTCGAGTACCGGCTCGCGGGACGACGTCGCCGTCACCACGACGTCGGCACCGCGCACCGCCTCCTCGACGGTCTCGCAAGGCTCCACGTCGATCGGCACCCGGCCCGTGACGTCCTCCGCGAAGGCCCGCGCCCGCTCCGGGGTGCGGCCCGCGACGCGGACGAGCTCGATCCGCCGAACGAGCGGGATGGACTCGAGGTGCGACCGCGCCTGGACACCCGTGCCGACGATCGCCAGGCACCGCGCGTCCTCGCGCGCGAGGAGACTGGTGGCGAGCGCGGAGACGGCGGCGGTGCGGATCCGCGTGATCGCAGACGCGTCGAGGAGTGCGCGGAGCTGCCCCGTGACGCCGTCGGAGAGCAGAACCGCTCCCTGGTGGCTGTCGAGCCCACGGGTCGGGTTGTCCGGGATCACGCAGAGCACCTTCATCCCGTAGAGCGGCTCGCTTCCGCCGCGGCGCGCGGGCATCCAGGCCATGCCGCCGTTCGCCTCGGGCGGCATCCAGACCGTCCGCAGCGGCTGCGTCAGCTCGCCCTGCTCGAGCCCGACGAACGCGCTCTCGACCACCGCGATGCACTCGGCCATCGGGAGCAGGCGGTCGATCTCGGCAGCCGTGAGGACGCGGAAACCCATGTGCGGCGAGCATCGCACAGGGACAATGGCGCGAGATGGCGGAGACCCAGAAGAGCCTCGAGCTGCGAGCCGTCGCGCAGGCCGTCGCGGACGCGCTCCCCGCGAGCGTCGAGGAGGTCGTGCTGACCGGCAGCGTCTCGCGCGGCGTCGCCGACGACGTCTCGGACATCGAGCTGCTGATCGTCACGCCGGAGGAGCCCGATCTCGACGAGTGCTTCTCGCTCGCCGCCCATGCCGGGCTCACCGACCTCGGGACGTGGGGGCCTCAGGGCGTCCCGACGAAGCGCGTCTCGGGCTACCGCGACGGCGCTCCGCTCGAGCTCGTCTGGTGGTCGCGCGCGACCGCCGATGCCGCCGTCGACGCCGTCTTCGAGTTCGACCGCTCGGGAACGGCCGACGCGCTGGCCAACGGCGTCGCGCTGCGCACCTCGGGCCTGCTGGCCGGGTGGCAGGAGCGGCTGCGCCACTACCCGGACGAGCTCGCGCAGCAGCACATCGAGGATGCGGCGCTGACCTGGGGCGGGTTCGCGGCGGCTGGACTGCTCACGATCGTCCGCCAGGGAGAGCGCCTGTCGATGCTCGAGCGCCTCGTCGACGATGCCATCCGCGTCACGCGGATCGTCTTCGCGCTGAACCACGTCTGGCAGCCGACGACGAAGCGTCTCGCCGACCGGATAGCGCCACTCGAGCACAAGCCGGAGCGCCTGGCCGAGCGTATCGAGGAGGCGCTGACGGAGCCGGATGAGCGCCGAGCGGTGCTCCTGATGACCGAGCTGCAGGCCGACACGGTCGCGCTCGCGCCTGACGGGCCGAACATCGTTCGCGCGCGGAAGTGGCTCAGCGAGGCCCTCGAGATCCTGGGCCGGGAAGGTCCGCCGGGAGCACCCGTGAAGTGAGGAGCTCGCGGAAGCGGCGGGCGTCGCCTCCGACGTGGGCTTCGACGAGCTCGCGGCCCTGCCAGTAGGTGTGCTGGTACGGCGGCGAGGGGCTCACGGCCTGCGAGTCGACCAGCTTGTCGAGCCGCTCGTCAGGCTGGAGCGACCATTCGGCCGCGTACTCCCGAGCATCCTCGCGCGACGCGCCGCGGTCGTGGAGCAGCATCGCGACGTTCGCCGAGACCGGCCACAGCAGATGGCGCGCCTCGGTGACGCGCGCGCCCACCGCGGCGTCGTATTCGAACCCGAGCCTCCCGAGCACCGCGGCCGCGAGCTCCTGCCCCTCGCCCGCGACGATGCCCGGGCCGGTCGTGGCGATGCCCTCCGAGATGACCGCGGACGGCGACCAGAGCAGCGCCATGGACCACTCGATCTCGTTCCGGCCGCGGACGAGCTCGACCTCCTGCCAGACGTGGTGCGTGTGGTGCCCGCCGTAGATCTCGTGCGACGTCACGTTGACGAGATCCGCGGCGACGAACGGCAGGTCGGTGTTGAAGGAGATCTGCGTCCGTAGCCCGCCGAGGTACTTCGCGTAGCCGAGCCAACGCTTGTCGCGCACGAGCTCGAGCTCGAAGTCCTCGCCGTCGGGTAACCCGATGGTCTCGCGGGCCAGCCGGCGCAGCTCGGCCGCGACGTCCCGGATCGCCTGTTCGAGGATGTCCGCGGGGACGGCGACGGCGTCGTACCACCCCGCGAGACGCGTGCGTAGGTCGCCGTCGCCTGGCAGGGCGTCTTCGAGCATTGCAAGGGCGCGGCGGAACGCCTCTTCGTCGTGCCAGCGCGGCTCGAGCCCGTAGACGAGCTCGCCCTCCTCGGCGTAGCTGAACCGCTCGCCCGTGAGCTTGCGCGCGTGGACCGAGAGCGCCTGGACGTGCGCGACGAGCCACGGGTCGTCGCCGACGTCCTCGAGCAGCTGCTCCGCTTCGGCCGCGAGCTCGGCCGGGTCGCGCGGCTCCTCGGCTTCGATGCCCCAATCCGGTCCGTAGTGGGAATCGACGAGCTCGTCGGCGTGCTTCCCGAGCCGCAGGCCGAGCTCGACGTAGCGACGGGCGGGGCTCAGCGTTCTGATGGCGCCTCTCCGATCGCGGCCAGCTCGTCGACGACCTCCTCGAGCGGCCGCGCCGCGTCGAGCTCATGCGTGCTCGTCCTGCGCAGGAGCGGCTCGACGGTCTCGAGGTGGTGCAGCACGAGCTCCCGCTCGGCCGGCGCCTTGCCGTAGTCGCTCGTCGTGCGGCCCCCGATTCGCTCGAGGAGCACCTCCGCGGGAGCGCTGAGCAACACGACGGCGTCGAAGCGGTCGTAGAACTTGCCCTGGTTCGAGACGCAGCCCGAGACGAAGAGCGTCGCGTCTCCGTTCTCGGCCAGCAGGTCGCTCATCCGTCGCTCGCGCCAGTACCACCCCTCGTCGACCCACTCGCTCCAGCCGCCGAAGTCGGTGTCCACGACGCGGAAGCCGCGCCGCGCCAGCTCGGCGAGCGCCGACGACTTGCCGGTGCCCGACATCCCCGTCACGAGGACGCGCCGCACTACGAGCGCTCGAACAGCGCGGCCTGGCCCTGGCCGACACCGACGCACAGGGTCGCAAGTCCGTACCGCCCGCCGCGGCGGCCGAGCTCGTGCAGGAGCGTGACGACGAGCCGCGCCCCGCTCATGCCGAGCGGATGGCCGAGCGCGATCGCGCCGCCGTTCACGTTCACCTTCTCCGGGTCGAGCCCGAGCTCGCGGATGACGACGAGGCTCTGCGAGGCAAACGCCTCGTTGAGCTCGACCAGGTCGACGTTCTCGACCGGCACGCGGGTGCGTTCGAGCAGCTTCCGCACCGCGGGCACCGGGCCGATGCCCATCACGCGTGGATCGACCCCCGCGACCGCGGAGCCGACGAAGGCCCCCAACGGCTCGGCGCCGAGCGCCCTGGCCCGCTCCTCGCTCGCGATCACGAGCGCGGCGGCGCCGTCGTTGACCCCGCTCGAGTTCCCGGCGGTGACCGTCCCGCCCTCGCGGAAGACGGGCCTGAGAGCGGCAAGCTTCTCCGCGGAGGTGTCGGGCCGCGGGTGCTCGTCGCGCACGATCTCGCCCACGGCGACCAGCTCGTCGTCGAAGCGGCCGTCCGCGTCGGCCGCGGCCCAGCGCTGCTGCGACTGCAGCGCGAACGCATCCTGCTCCTCCCGCGAGACGCCGTAGCGCTCGGCGACGTTCTCGCCGGTCTCGCCCATCGACTCGAGCGGGAACATCGCCTCCATGCGTGGGTTCGGGAAACGCCACCCGAGCGTCGTGTCCCAGAGCGTCCGGTTCCCGCGGCCGAACGGCGTCTCGGATTTCGGCATCACGAGCGGCGCGCGAGACATCGACTCGACGCCGCCCGCGACGAACAGGTCGCCGTCCCCCGCAGCGACCGCGTGGCACGCGCCGACCACCGCGGCCAGCCCGGACGCGCAGAGCCGGTTCACCGTCACCCCGGCCACCGGCTCGGGTAGCCCCGCGAGCAGCGCCGCCATCCTGGCGACGTTGCGATTGTCCTCGCCGGCCTGGTTGGCGGCGCCGAAGTACACGTCCTCGATCTCGTCCGCCGGGATGTCCGCGCGCGCGACCGCCTCGCCGATCACGAGCGCCGCGAGATCGTCGGGCCGCTCGTCGGCGAGCACGCCGCCGTAGCGCCCGACGGGCGTCCGCACCGCAGACAAGACGACTGCTCGAGGCACGGGAGCAGTCTAGGTTCTCGTTCTCCGCCGCCGGCCGTCGATAATCGGCACCACGTTCGACTGCGTTGTCATCGGCGCCGGGCAGGCCGGACTATCCGCGAGCTACCACCTACGCCGGCTCGGGGTGGATCACGTCGTCCTGGAGCGTGGCGCGGTGGGAGAGACCTGGCGAACCGCACGCTGGGACTCCTTCTGCCTCAACACTCCCAACTGGTGCACGCAACTCCCGGGTTTGGATCCACCAGGCGACCCGGACGCTTTCGCGCCGCTCGAAGACGTCATCGCCACCTTCACCGGCTACGCCGACCGGATCCGGGCGCCCCTCCGACGGGCCGAGGTGACGTCGCTCAGGGAGAACCGAGGGAGCTTCGAGTTGACCCTGGACGGCGACGCACTACAGGCACGAAGCGTCATCGTTGCGACCGGCGCGTTCCAGCGGCCCACTGCCCATCCGGCCGCCGAAGTGCCTGCGGGGATCGCGCAGCTGCACACGGCGGACTACCGGAATCCGGGCGAGTTGCCGGACGGCGGCGTCCTCGTCGTAGGGAGCGGACAGTCTGGCTGCGAGATCGCGCAGGAACTGCTCGAGGCCGGACGATCCGTCCATCTCGCCGTGGGCCGGTGCGGCTGGGCGCCCCGCCGCTACCGGGGGCGAGAACTCATCCGCTGGCTGGTCGATGTCGGTGCGATGGACGAGACCAGCGAGGTGCTCCCGAACCCGAGAGCGCGGTTGGCGGGCAACGTCGCCGTGTCGGGATCGCAGGGCGGAAGGGACTGCAACCCGATCGTGCTGCAGGCCAAGGGCGCTCGACTCTACGGCCGCTTCCTCGGGTTCGACGGAGCTCGTGCGCTCTTCGAGGCCGACCTCGACGCGAACCTCGAGTTCGGAGCAAATTTCGAGCGGGACTGGTGTCGACGCTTCGACGACTACGCGAGCGCGGCCGGGCTGGACCTGCCGGAGCACCCGCTGCGGCTCCCGGAGGCGGACGCTGGAAGCACGGAGCTTGCGCTCGACCGTGAAGGCGTCGCAACCGTCCTCTGGGCGGGCGGCTTCCGCCCGGCCTTCGAGTGGATCGACGTACCCGTGTTCGACGAGCTCGGCTTCCCACGCACCGGTCGTGGAGTCACGGAGGTGCCAGGGCTCACCTTCGTCGGGCTTCCCTGGCTCCACACCCGAAAGTCGCCGCTGCTGCTCGGCGTCGGAGACGACGCCGCACACGTCGTGGACGCCGTCGCCGCGCACCTCGAGGGCGCGGGGTCGACGGCTAGCCGACGAACTCGACCTTGACGGGCTGCTGATACGTGCCGAGCTTCTCCGCGCGGCTCAACAGCTCGCGCACCGCCTGCCGGCCCTCGTCGCCGTAGTCGCAGGTCAGCTCGTTCACGTACATCCCGACGAAGCGGTCCGCTAGCTCGGTGTCCAGCCCGCGCCCGTACTGGAGCGCGTGCTCCATCGCCTCCTCGCGGTTGTCGAGCCCGGCCTGGATCGACTCGCGCAAGACATCGGAGAGATCGAAGAGCGAGCCGGCGCCCACATCGCGCCGCGCCACGTTCGCGCCCAGCGGGAGCGGCAGCCCGGTGTCCAGCAGCCACCACTCGCCGAGGTCGACGACCTTCTTCAGGCCGGCGTCGGCGTAGGTGAGCTGGCCCTCGTGGATCAGCAGCCCGGCATCGGCCCGCCCGGAGACGACCTCGTCGATGATCTGGTCGAACGGCACCGCGCGGTACCGGAAACCGCCGACGCACATCCGCAGGACGAGGAAGGCGGTCGTGAGCTCACCCGGGACGGCGATCTCGATGTCGCGGAGGTCGGAAGTCGAAAGCTCTTCGCGCGCGACGACGATCGGGCCGTAGCCCGAGCCCATCGACGCGCCGTGCGGGAGGAGGACGTAGCGCTCCTGTACCAGCGGGTACGCGGCGAGCGAGATCGCGGACACCTCGAGCTTCCCGTCGAGCGCCCACGTGTTCAGCGTCTGGATGTCGCGCAGGACGTGCTCGAACTCGAACTGGCGCGGGTCGACCTCTCCCGAGGCGAGGCCCCAGAACATGAACGCGTCGTCGGGGTCTGGGCTGTGTCCGAGCCGGATCAGCAAGGCCGCAGCAGGCTAACACCGCTCCAATGTGAAGGCGCGCGCAAGCGCCTCTGCGAGGTCCGCGCCGAAGCAGACCGGACCGTGGTCGCGAATCACGACGGCGTCTCCGCCTGCCGCGGCCTCGAGCACCGCAGCTCCAAGCTCGGCCGTCCCGGAGACGCCGACCGCGACCGGGGCCGGCGGGTTGGCGGTCGCGCGCGGCGAGTGCGTGTGGACGATCGCGCCCACGTCTGGCCTGGCGGCAAGAACGGCCAGGTGCATCGGCAGCTCGACGCTCGGTCGCGGACCCTCGACGAGGTGCCCGTCCGGGGCGACCAGGCAGACGTCCTCCGGCAGGAGCTTGTCGTACTCGAGCCCGCTCGGCGAGATCGCGACCAGCTCGCCGGCCCGCGCGCTCGCGTTTCCCTCGGTCCCGCGGACGAGCCCTCCCTCGGCCATCCGCTGCAGCGTCGCGACGAGCTCTCGCCGAACGCCTAGCGCCCGAAGAACCACCGCTCGAGAGGCCGCAGCAGCTCGTCGCGGACGAACGGCTTGATCTTCTCGTCGTGCCCGTCCTGCTCGGAGACGCGCGCGTCGTCCTCCAGGCAGGAGTTCGCGGCCTCCAGCGCATCGGCGAGCTCGTAGCCCTGGAAGACGTAGTCGTCGCGCCGAGCCTCGTCGCTGCGGCGGTACTGCGGGTTGACCGCGCGGCCGACGGCCCACAGCGCGCCGGGCAGCCGCTCGATCCAGATCACCACCCGCTCCGGCTCGCCACGGTCGTCGACGCCGTGGACCTCGCGCTCCGCGAACCGGGAGGCGGACTGCTTCCTCACGGTTCGATGCTAACTAGGATCGGAGCCGTGGTCCGGCTCACGAGCTTCCTGCGGAACCCGTTCTCGTTCCTCTTCGCCCGCTCGGGCAAGGAGGAGCGCCTCGCGACCTACGTGATCCGCGAGCACGAGCGCGGGCGGGCCGTCGCGGAGATCCTCGACGACCCATACGTGCGCAACCGCGCCACGCCGCAGGAGATCGCCCGGATCCTCGACCGCCCCGAGGTGATCCACGCGCTCGGGGCGCACACGGCCGCGGCCGAGCGAGAGCGACGGACCTGAGCTAGACCTGCGTGCCGACGCCGCGCTCGCGGGCCCGCTCCAGCGCGGCCGCGCCGATCGCGACGTCCCAGGCTGCGAGCCCGTTCGACTTGAAGACCACGAGGTCGTCGTCCGCCTGCCGGCCGGGCAGCTCGCCTGCGACGACCTCCTGCAGCTCGTGCACCTCCAGCCAGTCGAGCACCCCCGCCTCCATGGGCTCGATCAGGTCGCCCGACTCCAGCCGCGACTGCTCGACCGAATCGCAGCAGACGAAGGCCGCGCGCTCGAGGACGACGTTGTCGAGCTCCCGGTGCCGAGGGTCGTTGGCACCGATCGCGCAGACGAGCGCTCCCGGCCGAAGCCACTCGCCTCGCAGCACGGGGTCGCGCGAGGTCGTGGCCGTGACGACGACGTCCTGGTCGGCCGCGTCGCGGTGGCTCTCGCCCGGCTCGGCGCCGACCTCGCGGCAGAACTCGGCCAGCCGCTCCTCGCTTCGGCAGTAGGCCACGACACGCTCGATCCCGGGTAGCGCCTCGCGCACGGCCGCGACCTGGCTTCGGGCCTGCCAGCCGCAGCCGATGATGCCGAGCGACGCGGCGTCTGCGCGCGCGAGGTACTTCGTCGCGACGCCGCTCGCGGCGCCGGTCCGCAGCTGTCCGAGCTTGTCCGCCTCGATCACGGCGGCGAGCTCGGCCCGATCGGTGTCGAAGAGGACGACGAAGAAGGGCGTCCCGGCCTCGAGCCACGTGTAGGTCTTCACCCCGGCGAGACCGAGCTCGTGGTCGACCGCAGACATCACGGCGAAGGCGCCGCCCTCGAGCCGAAGCCGGCTGCGGGGGACGTTCTGGATCGCGCCCGCTGCAAGCCGGCGGAAGCAACCCTCGACGGCCTCCAGGGCGTCCGCGGGGGTCAGCAGCTCGCCGACCTCCGCTTCGGTCAAATACAGCGGCACGCGTCGAGGCTACTTATTGCTTCGGGATGAAGTTGATCTTGCCGCTCGGCTCGAAGACCGCCCACGCGACATCGTCCAGCGAGGCGATCTGCTGGCCGCGCGCCTCCTCGGCGACCTCGTCCCTCGTGAGGCGCTCCCTGCGCAGGTTGCGCTCCAGCACCTGACCATCCTGCACGAGGACGATCGGGTCGCCGTTCAGAAAGCGCCGCGCCCAGCGGAATCGGAACGCGAACCACGAGGTCCCCACCTGCAGCGCGGCAATCGTCCCGAGGGCGATCACCGCCCCCGTCACGGAGTAGTCGTCCTGGGTCAGCCCCTGCTGGATGAGATCGCCCAGCACGATCAGAAGGATCAAGTCGAACGGCTCGAGCGAGGAGAGCTCGCGCCTCCCGATCACCCGCGTCAGCAGGTAGACGAAAGCGAAGAGCACTACGCCACGGACCGCGATGTCCATTACGGAAACACCGTCAAGCCGCGGGAGTACGTGATCAGCCGGGTATCGCCGTCGTTGAGCCAGACCGTCTGCTCGCGCTTCCAGGCCACGTTCGTCGGGTTGACCTGGAACGCCATGAAGAGGACGTAGCTGTGGCCCGCGCCGATGTGGCCGAGCTCGAACGAGAGCCGCCCGTCGTTGCTCGCCTCGCTGACGGGGCTGGGCTCGATCGTGTTCATCTGCATCCCCTCGGCCCAGCCAGGCCCGAGCACGAGGTAGGCGTCCTTGATGTCCTCCCGCGCGGTGACGTGGAAGCGGGCGTTGAAGAGCAGCCCGCCGCGGAGACGCGCCGGTGCGTAGATCTTCAGCGACGCGGCCGGAACGACCAGCGTGTGCGTGTCGGGCCGCTGGCCGAAGACGTTGAAGAGCGCAAGGATCGGTACGAAGGCGACGAGGCTCATCAGGACGCGGCGGACCCAGACGTCGTTCCGCCGGCCTACGAGGTCGCGGTCGCGCTCGAGGACGATTCCTTCCGGCACGTCTGCCATGCGGGGCCGTTCGGGACGGTTGTGGGGGTTCCTGCCCTTACGAGTGGGCCCACACAACGAGCCCGCCGCCGACCACGGCAACCGAGCCGAGAGCGACGAGGGCGATCAGCAGCGCGTGGCTTCCGCTGCCGCCGCCGGCCGGCGCGGGAACGCTCCTCGGCGCGGCGGTCGCGACCGTCCGGTACTCGTAGACGGCGCGGCTGCGCCCATCGGAGTCCGGGTCGGCGAGATAACTCTGATACTGGTCGGCGCGCACGAGCCGCTGTCTCGCGCCGAGCAGACGGCTGAGCAGCGCTGCCGGGCCGAGGTGCCGGCGCCGGACCGCCTGGCTCCAGGTCGGAGCGCCCGGGGGCCTGAGGAGGTCGATCACCGGAGCGGGCCGGGCGGTCAGGTGCACGACGGGCTTCCCGCTCCCGCTCGCGTGCACGGTGAAGGTCAGCGGCTGGCCGTCGCCGAGGATGCGGGAGAAGCGCACGGGCTGCCCGCCGGGAAGCTGCAGCGTGCCCTCGACCAGGAGCGGCGCCTCGATCCGCACCGGCCGTGTCGGGTTGCGGACGGGCCCGTAGAAGGTTGCGAACGCCGCCTTGACCCGCTGCCCTGCGAGCGAGGAGCGCCGCGTCGCGTCGAGCAGCCTCGCCATCTCCGCCGCGCGGACGACGCCCTCGTAGCTCAGCACCGGTGCGACGGTTGCGTTGGCCACGGTCAGCGAGACGCCGTCGCCTTCCGGCCGCAGGCGCAGGCGCAGCGGCAGGTAGTGCGCCGCCGGCTCGAGCCGCAGGCCGACGTCCGCGGCGAGGATCTTCCTCCCGGGCGAGAACCCCGCCCAGAGCACCTGATCGGTGCGGAACCCTGGCTCCGACTCGGTGCCCGGCGCCGGACGAACGCTCGCAACCGGCCCGGAGACCGCCACCTGGTAGTCCCCCTTCCCGCGGACCACCAGCCGCTGGCGGACGCTCACCCTCGCCGGCCGGCCGCTCGCGTCGACCCCGACGCGCACGAGCTGGGCGCTGGCGATGTGCAGCCCCGGCGCCATGTACGCGTTCGCCAGCGTGCCCTGGCCGACGAGCGGCGGGCTGTCGGTGGGATACGGGACCGGGCCCGGGAGGACGACCTGCTGCGTCTGCTCCGCGGCGGCTGAGGCCGCCACGACGAGCGCGCAGAGCGTCGCGGCGGCGAGCGCCCTCACGGCGTTTGCGGAATGACCGGCAGCGTCGAGGAGAGCGGGTCGTCCTTGACGGGCGCGTAGGTCATGTCGTGAAAGCGCGCGAAGTACACGTCGTCGTCGACGACGCCGTCGTGGTTGTTGCGGTTGAAGCCGCGCTCGTCGCCGTTCGCGCCCTGGGTGGAAACCTCGTTCATCGCGGCGAGCACCTTCTTCGCGTCGAGCGAGCCCGCGCGCGTGAGGGCGGCCACGAGCACGTGCGTGAAGTCGTAGGCGTACATGGCGAGCTCGGGCGGCTGGATCACGGGCTTCCCGGCGGAGGTCTTCACGCCGACCTTGTCGGCGCCGTAGGCGTTCTGGTACTGCGACTGGAAGCTCTGGAACGGCCCCGTGCCGACCTCGGCGGTCAGGCGCCCGCCCGCGAAGGTGAGGCCGTCGACCCAGTCCGGGTGGTCCGCGAGCTGCTGGCGGACGAAGGGATCCGAGCCGGTCGGGGAGGTGTAGACCGGGACCTTCCAGCCGATGCTCCTCGCGGCGGTGAGCACTGCAGCGATCGTCGAGGGCTGGGCCCAGACGAGCAGGGCGGTCGCGCCCGTGCGGCGGGCACGGAGGATCTGGGCCGAGAGGTCGGTCGCGCCGGCCGGAAGCGTCATCCGCAGCGCGACCGAGTGCGGGTTCTCGGAGAACGCTCGGTCGAGCTCGGCCGCGCCCTCCTGGCCGTAGGCGCTGTCGTCGTGCAGCAGCCCGATCTTCAGGCCCTTCGGGATCAGGTACTCGGCGTAGCGGAAGGCGATGCCGTGGTTCGTCGGCGCGATCCGGAAGACGTTCGGCCGCTTCACCGGGTCGACGAGCCCGGTGCCGCCGTCGTAGGTGATCCCGATCGGGACGTGGTCGCGGTTCGCGATCTGCCACGTCGCGTCGACGCCGGTGCCGTCCGTGACGATGGCGACCGCCCCTGCGTCGAGCGCGCTGCGGGTGTTCTCGACCGCCTGCCGCGCCGAGAGGTGGTTGTCGTAGAGCCTCGGCACCAGCCGGTACGTCTTCGTCCCGACGATGATCCCGCCGCCCGAGTTGAGGTTGTTCGCAGCGAGCGCGACGCCGTGCCGGATGTTCTCCGCGACGTACGGGCTGCCGGTCACGGGTACGTCGACGGCGACCACGACCTTTCCGTCGGAGGCGCTTGAGCTCTTACCGCAGCCGGCAGCGAGCAGGGCAAGACAGACGAACAGGAGGATGACCCGGCGCAACGCGCGTGAGCCTACAGACGCTGCGTCCCGAGGTACGCCTGCCGGACGACGTCGCTGTCGGCGATCTCGGCGACGGAGCCCTCGGCGACCGAACGGCCCGCCGCGAGCACCAGCACGCGGTCCGCGGCAAGACGGACGAGGCGCAGGTTGTGCTCGACGAGCAGCACCGCGATCCCACGCGCCCGGATCCGGCCGACGACCTCGGCGATTCGATCCAGCTCCTCGCTGCCGGCTCCGGCGGCGAGCTCGTCGACGAGCAGCAGATCCGGCTCGGACGCAAGCCCGCCGGCGAGCGCGACCAGGCGCCGCTGCGAGGTCGTCAGCTCGGGGGCGGGCATGTCTCGAAGATCATCCAGCCCGACGAGCGCAAGCGCCTCGCGGGCCGCCGCCTCGCTCGCCGCCGCCTCCTTGCGCGCGTTCGGGGTCGCGAGCGCCGTGCGGATCGCTCCGTCGTACCGGCGCCGCACGCTTCGGCCGACCAGCACGCTCTCGAGCGCGGTCAGCTCCGGGAAGTACGAGGTGGCCTGCAGGGTGCGCGCGACACCGAGCCGCACCCGGTCGGAGGTCCGCTCGTCCGCGAGCGACCGGCCCTCGAAGAGCACGCGGCCGGAGTCCGGAGGCTCGGCGCCGGAGATCAGGCGCAGCGCCGTCGTCTTGCCGGAGCCGTTCGGCCCGATCAGCGCGACCGTCTCGCCGCGTGCGAGCTCGAGCGAGAGACCGTCGAGCGCAACGACTCCGCCGAAGACCTTCCGCAGCTCCACCGCCTCCAGAACCGCCGCGCCCTCATCCGAAGCGGCCCCACCTTCCTTGTAACAGACTGTTACTTGAGGTCGTGGGCGCTGGGCCTTGCGGAAGCGGCGGAGATGCGGCTCGAGCCAGGGGACGATCCCGCCGCCGCCGAGGGCCAGGACGAACACCAGCAGGATCGCGGCAACCGCGGTGTCGAAGCGGTCGAGCGGCAGCTGCAGCACCCGCGCCAGTGGGTGCGCGATGAGCCCGATCAACCCGAGCGCCGCGACCCCGGCCGCGGGCCCGAGCGTCGCCGCAGCCCCGCCGAGGAGCACCGCGACCAGCAGCTTGAACGACAGGAAGGGGTCGTAGGCGGCCGGGTCCGCCACGGCGGCGAGCTGAACCGAGAGCGCGCCCGCGAGGCCCGCGACGAACGCGGAGGCAGCGTAGGCCCCGAGGCGCCGCCTGCCGAGCCGCACGCCGAGCGACGTCGCCAGGTGGGGCGACTGCCGGAGCGCCGAGAGCTCGAGCCCGGGCACGCCGCGGCGCACGGCGGCAATGGCGAGCGCCGTGAGGACGAGCAGCCCGAGCGCCACCTCGAAATGCACCGTCGGCGTCGCGTCCAGGCCCAGCAGCGTCTTCTGCGGGAGGATCAGTCCCTGCGAGCCACCCGAGACGGACGGGAACGCGAGCAGGAAGAGCCAGACCAGCCACGCGAGCAGCCAGGTCCCGGCCGCAAAGAATGCGGCGCGCAGCCGAACGATCCCGCCGGTGATCAGCCCCGCGACGAGCGCCGCCGCGGCCCCCGCCAGCACCGCAGGCTCGAGCGGCCACCCCGAGCGGGCGACCAGCAGCGAGGACGTGAACGCCCCGATCGCGACGAACGCCCCCGCGCCGAGGGACGGAAGCCCCGCCGCACCGACCGTCAGCCCGAGCCCGGTCGCCGCGACCGCCAGGTAGAGCGTGTCCGCGAGCGCGTCCATCCGCACTCCCGGAAGCGAGAGCAGCGGCACCAGCGCAACGAGGACGACAGCGCCGGCGGCGCCCCACGCGAGCCGGCTCCAGCCGCCCCGCGCCTCCTCGACCGCACGCCGCAGCTCGCCGGCGGTCTGCCCCAACGCCGTCATTCCTGCTCCTCGAGCGCATCCCGCGAAGGCCAGACCGCGATCAGCAGCAGCACGAACGCGATCGGCAGCACCTCTCGGTAGGAGGGGCCGAGCTGCCACGAGCCGAGGTGGACGTTCGCGACCGCCGACTCGAACACCCCGAGCAGAAGCCCCGCCGCGAAGGCGAGCAGCGGCGGTCCGAACCGCACCGCGAGCGCCGCGACGAGCCCCTTCAGCCCAAGCAGCGTCCCGGTGTTCGCGTTGACCGCCTCGCCGGGCGCAGCCGCGATCGCCGCGATCATCGCGAGCGCCCCGACCAGCCCGAAGGCGAGCGCGATCAGCAGGTCGACCGGGATGCCGACGACCCGCGCGCCCTCCGCGTCGTCCGCGACGGCCCGGAGCGCCCGCCCGAAGCGGCTCTTCTCGAGCAGCCAGGCCGACCCGAGCGCGAGCGCCAGCGCGAGGCCGAACACGAAGAAGGCACGCGCCTGCACCTGCGCACCGCCGATCCGGATGAACCCAGCGTTGCCGACCCGGTGGAACGGCAGCGGGTCGGGAAAGACGTAGCTCGAGCGCTGGAAAGCTGCTCCGATCACCGCCCGGATCGCGAAGGCCACCGCCGCAGTCCCGGCGACCCAGCCGATCGCGGATCCGCGCGCGAGGTACGGCTGGACGAGCCCGACGTAGGTGAGGATCCCGGCTGCCACGCAGACGACGAGGCCGACCAGGAGCGCCCCGAGGAAGCGCGGCTCGTGCGCACCCGACTGCGTCACGGGCGTCGTCCCTGACAGGACGATCAGCGTCGTGAAGATGCCGAGCCCGACGAGGTCGCCGAACGCGAAGTTCACCATCCCCGTCAGGCGATGGATCAGCGTGTGCCCCGCTGCGAAGAGCCCGTAGACCCCGCCGGCCGCAAGGCCGGACACGAACACCTGCAACGCGATCGTCATCTAGACATCAATAGGAAATCTTGCGCATCCTCCTCTGTCGACGCCGCATCTCCTTGCGAGCCTCGGACTTGAGGCGCGCGTCCTTGCGGATCTCTAGCGCACGCAGCTCGCGCTGGAGCTTGCGGTAGCTGTCGAACCGTTCTCGCGGGAGCGACCCGTCCGCGATCGCCGACTTGACCGCGCAGCCCGGCTCGTGCTCGTGCGAGCAGTCCGAGAACCGGCACGCGGCCGCGAACTCCGCGATCTCCGAGAACGTGCTCTCGAGCACCTCCTCGTCGGCCCAGAGCTGGAGCTCCCGCATCCCGGGCGTGTCGATCAGCAGGGCGCCCGCGGGCAGCGGGACGAGCTCGCGGTGGGTCGTCGTGTGACGGCCCCGTCCGTCCTTCCGGATCTCGTTCGTGGCGAGCAGCTCGCGACCCGCGAGCCGGTTGACGAGCGAGGACTTGCCGACGCCCGACGAGCCCAGGAGCGCGACGGTACGGCCCGGCCGCAGGTGCGGCTCGAGCTCCTCCATGCCCTCGCCGGTCGCCGCGCTGACGACGAGCACGGGCACGCCGAGCGCAACGGCTTCGACGTCCGCGAGCTCGAATGCCCGGTCCTCGGCGAGGTCGGCCTTGTTGGCGACGACCACCGGGTTCGCGCCGCTGTCCCACGCGGACGTGAGGTAGCGCTCGAGCCGCCGCGCGTTCAGGTCGCCGCCGAACGCGGTCACGAGGAAGACCGTATCGACGTTGGCCGCCACGACCTGCGCGACCGTCCGCGACCACGCCTCCTTGCGCGTGAAGGCCGATCGACGCGGCAGCACCGCTTCGATCACGGCCTTGCGCTCGCCGTCGAGCGGCCGGACCGCGACCCAGTCGCCGACCGCCGGCAGCTCGTGGTCTTCGAGGCGCCCCGCGGGGACGCCTCCGAACCGTCCGAGCTCGGTCAACAGCTCGCACGGCCCGTGGTGGCGCGCAGCGACGCGCGCCGGAATCAGGTTGTCGTTCTCGAAAGGCCGGAACGCGTCCTGGAAGAAGGCGTCCCAGCCGAGCTCTTGCAGGTTCAACGCAGTCTCCTTCGGCTTGGGAACGAAAAAGCGCCCGTGCGGGCGCGTGGTGAGCCTCAGGAGTCGGCGCTTCTCAGCGCGCGCAGCCGGAGGCTCGGCGAACGAAGATCTCAGTCATTTGTCGAACCTCCTTTCGGCGCGGGACTGACGAAGCATAGAGCGCCGCTATACCGGGAGCAAACCCGGCGCGGGCAAACTACGAACGTGAAGAGGTATCTGCTCATCCCGGTCGCGGCACTCGCGCTCGCCGGCTGCGGCCAGAGCGCGGCGCACGACACCACCACGAGCGCGAAGAAGGCGGCCCCTGCCGGCAGCGACGTCGCGATGACGCAGACGTGCTCCACGGCCGACCTGACCGTGTGGCTCGGCGTCGGCGAGGGCAGCGCGGCCGCGGGCTCGACCTACTACCCGCTCGAGCTCACCAACATCTCGAACCATCGTTGCCGCCTGTTCGGCTTCCCGGGCGTCTCGGCGGTGTCGGATCACCAGCTCGGCTCGCCGGCCCAGCGCAACCGGGCGCACCCGACCTACCGCGTGAGCCTCCTGCCGGGCTCGACCGCCCACGGGGTCCTCCAGATCGTCGACGTCGCGAACTTCCCGTCGTCGAGGTGCAAGCCGGCCGATGCGACCGGCCTGCGCGTCTACCCACCCGACCAGACGGCGGCCGCGGAGGTCCCGTTTGGCTTCCGCGCCTGCTCGGCGAAGGGCCCGGTCTTCCTGTCGGTGCAGGCAGTCCAGCCGGGAGTCGGCATCCCCGGCGCCTAGCGTTCAGCCCCCGTTGGCTCCAGCGTGTCGTGGACATGGCCCGCAACCTTGCGGTCCGGCCGGGCGATCACGAAGTAGACCGCGCCGACCACGGCGATCACGACCATGACCGAGAGCGTGATCCAGTCGAGGTTGAACAGCCCGCGCCCGCTGCTCAGGCCGGTCGGCACGACGACGTTCAGCAGCATCAGCCCGAGGTAGAGCGCCGCGATGATGCACACCGTCCAGCCCCAGCGGCCGAGCTTGAACGCGCCT
>DATDMJ010000041.1:0-3739 GCA_036518855.1 Gaiellaceae bacterium
TCTCGAGATCGAGCTCCGTCCGGCGGCCGGTCGTCGGGCTCAGGACGTAGAGCCGGTGGCCCTCCCCGATGGCCTCCCGGGCCTGCTCTATCGTCCAAAGATCGTCGTACATGACCTCGTTGCCGTTCGCCGAGCAGCCCAACGCCCGAGGATGGCCGTCGGCGCGACGGACGACGCAGATGACGCGGTACTCGGCGATCGCTACTTCCCCTCTGCCGCAGGTGCCAAGTCGCCGCGAAGCTTATCGCCCAGCACAACAATAGGAAAGCAACAACCGACGCATTCGCTATAACCTGCGTCGCCCGGCCGGGCTGTTCTGTCAACTGACGAAAGGACAGCCCCGTGAAAGCGAGGATCACCTTGTTCGCCGTCGTCCTCGGCGCAGTTCTCTTTGCGCTCGTCCTGGCCGACGGCATCTGGCCACACCCATAGGGGTCACCTCCCGGCTGGCGGCGGAACGCGATCTCGCACCCGCCGCCAGCCGGCCGAGTCGGCTTTCGTCGGATCTGCCTGTAGTCTTGGCGCGATGCCGAGGCGGCCTTCCACGCACGTCGACGATCCGGTCGCCGTCGGCCAGCGCCTGCAGGAGGCGCGCCGGGCGGCGGGGCTGACACAGCGCCAGCTCTCCTTCGACGGCTGCACCTCCGCATATGTCTCCCGGATCGAGGCCGGTGCACGAGTCCCCTCGCTCCAGATCCTCCACGAGTTCGCCAGGCGGCTCGGCGTCACCCCCGAGTACCTGGCGACCGGCAAGGCCGCAGGCTCGGACCTCAGCTCGGAACTGCTGGAAGCGGAGGTCGCCTTGCAGCTCGGCGACGACGAGGCCGCCGCCAAGTTGTACGAGGCTGCCCGTGACGATGCCGACTCGCCCGCCACGCGCGCCCGCGCGCAGCTCGGGCTGGGACGGCTCGCCCTCCATCGCGGCGACGTTCAACAGGGAATCGAGCTCCTGGAGGCGGCCCTCCACTCCGGCGAGCTCGCACCGGGAGACGCATCAGTCGCCGCGGACGCACTGGGTCGCAGCTACGTGGCGCTCAGCCGGTTCGACGAGGCCTTCGGCGTCTTCGAGCGCTCTCTCGCCGAGGCGAAGGCGCGCGGGGACCGATTCGACCACGTGCGGTTCGCGGTGTTGCTGGCCAACACGTACATCGACCACGGTGACCACGCCCGCGCCCATGCGACGCTCGGCGAGGTTCTCGACCTTGCGCAACAGACGATCGATCCGCGATTGCGCGCCAGCCTCTACTGGTCGCAGTCGCGCGTCCACCTCTCTCAGGCCGACCACGACCGGGCCGCCGAGTATGCGCCGCTGGCCCTTGGGACGCTGAAGGCGAGCGAGCAGACGCTCGAGGCCGCTCGCGTCCTGCAGCTCCTGGCCTTCATCGAGAACGACCGTGGCAACCACAAGGCCGCTTTGCAGCTCGTCGACGAGGGAGAGCCCGTCGTGGCTGCGGCCGGTATGGCCACCGACGCGGCGATGTTCACCGTGGAGCGGGCACGCGCCCTCTCGGCCCTCGGCCAGGCGGAGGAGGCAGCTGCGCTCCTGCTCGGCGTCGGTCCGCATCTCAGCGGGGCCGCGCCGAAGGACGCCGGCCGTGCCTATTGCGCCGTGGCGGACGTCTTCCGGGCGCAGGGGGACACCCCCCGCGCCCTCGAGCTGTACGAGCTTGCCGCCGAGCAGGCGCCGGTTCCGAGCAGGCACGTCGCCGCGGCCCTGACGGCCATGGCCGAGATCTACGAAGAGCAGGGAGACACGCAGCGGGCCATCGGGCTGCTGAAACAGGCGCTCGCCGCCCGCACCGGCGCCTCCGTCTGACCCACCCAGCGAGCCGCGGCGGAGAGCGGCTCGACGCGGCCCTTGAGATGATCGACGGGTGGACGAGGCGGAGGCGCCGATCGGGACACGGCTACATCTGGAGAGGATCCTCGACGTCCCGCCGACGCGGGTCTTTGCCGCGTTCGTCGACGCCGAGCAGTTTCGCCACTGGTGGGGCCCCGTCGGATTCACCGTCCCAAGCCTTCGCTTCGCTGCGGTGGAGGGAGCGGATTACCGGATCGTGATGCAGCCGCCGGGCGGAGACGCCTTCCACATCCGCGGCACGTTCCGCGCCGTCGACCGGCCGCACCGGCTCAGCTTCACCTTTGTCTACGAAGAACCCGACCGCGACGACCAGGAGACGCTGGTCACGGTGAACTTCGAGGCGGCGGACAAGGGAACACGCCTCGCCGTCGATCAGGGCCCCTTCAAGACGCCGGCACGCCTGGAGCTTCATCGTGAAGGGTGGACGGATACGCTCGCGCGGCTCGAGCGGTGGCTCGTCTGATCGGGGCGAGGCACCTGGAGGGACCATGACAGCGTCGGATCGAAGCGAGGAGGCCGCCGAGCTGTACGAGCGCGGCGGAGAGCACGACGGCGCGGGACGAGAGGATCAGGCGATTCCGTTGTACGAGCAGGCGCTCGCGGCCGGCCTGTCCGGCGAGCTTCGCGCGCGGTGCCTCCTCCAGCTCGGCAGCTCGCTCCGCAACGTCGGCCGCGTCGACGAGGCCGTGACGCTCCTCGACGCTGCACGGCGCGAGTTCCCCGACTTCCGCCCACTCCGGGCGTTCCTCGCGCTCGCCCTCCATTCAGCCGGGCGCGATCGAGAGGCGCTACGCGAGCTGCTGGAGACGATCGCTGACGAGGGCGAGTACGCGCGCTCGCTGCGCGCATACGCGGCCGAGCTCTGAGCAGTCGTGTCAGGAGCGCTGCCCTCGGCTCGAGCCGCTTGCTCTAGCCAAAGCAGGCCGCGATTGGATGTGCGGTTGCCAGCCCTCTTGCCGACGCTTACCTTCTCGGCGTGCTGCGGTTCGGGATCCTCGGGCCAGTCGAAGTCGTCGCCGACGACGGCCCGCTGCAGCTTGGCGGCCCGCGGCAGCGCGCAACTCTCGCCTTGCTCCTGCTGAACGCCAACCACGTCGTCTCGATCGACGGGGTGGCCGACGCGCTCTATGCAGGCCGACCGCCGGTGACTGCCGTGACGCAGGCGAGATAGCTCTCGCCCGAGCCCGGGCACTACAGGGAGAGGAGCCCGCAAGGGGCGTAAGCTTCGTGGCGGCCGGGCCACGCACGCGTAACAGCCGTGCTACCGGCCCCATACACGGCTCCTGTCTTCGTATCGTCGAAAAGAGGGCAGGAGTCGTGACTGGAGTGCCCGGAGTACCACACGATGGGGCCAGCGCCAAGGCTCGACAACCGGGAGGAGCGCCGCAATTGACCGAGTGGGAATACAAGCTCATCGGACTCAGCGACCTCGACAGTCGAGGATCGGGCGAGAGTGGAGGAAACCTTGAAAGCGGAGGGTCGCTCGAGGCGAAGCTCAACGAGCTCGGCGCAGAGGGATGGGAACTCGTCGCCTATGTCGGATATACGAGCCTCGACTCGATGGTGCTGAAGCGTCCGAAGCAGCCCGAGAAGGTCGAAACCGAACATTCGCGTAGACGGTCTGTCTGACGGGCTGTCTGACGCCCATTCCCTGGCGTTAAGCAGGCCGTTTTCTTAGCCCGGGGTTTGACGTTCTCGGCACTACTAGGAAGGCCCTCACCGAGGAGGGGCAACTGCACACGACGTTCGACTATCGAGGCAAGCCAGTGATCTTCAACAAGGCGCGCGGCCGGTGGCAAGTTCGCGCTGGCGGCAATCTCTACACCGCGCGCTTCTTAGATGACGCCGTGTCTGCAGCCCTTCCGTCACTCAATCACC
>DATDMJ010000042.1:0-42228 GCA_036518855.1 Gaiellaceae bacterium
CAGCAGCATCGCGCCGCCGCCGAGCACCCACGAGACGATGGCCGCCGGCCCGGCGAGCGACGACGCATAGAGCGCCGCGAACAGCCAGCCCGCGCCGATGATGGAGCCCAGCGAGACGAACACGAGGCCGACGAGGCCGACCTCGCGCCGAAGCTTGTGCTCACCGCGTTCGGACGCCGCAGCAAACGGTTCAGCAAGCTCTCCCGACTCGACCTCCTTCCGAACGTGCAGCCCCAGGATGGTCGGGGCGCCCATTTTCGCCGATTACCCGGCGGGTGACAACCGCTCGTCGACCGGTCGCGGCGCGCGCTTCCAGCCGGCGTCACGAACCTGGCGAGCGGCCGAGACGTCGAGGGCAATGAGGCCCAGGTTGGCGCCGATGGCAGCTCCGACGATCGTCGTCAGGACGGCCATCAGGCCGCTCTCCGCGTCGAACCCCAGCCAGGCACCGCCGAGCGCACCTGCCATGGCGGCGGCGAGGCCGATCGTTCGCTTCCGACCCCGGAGGTCGCGGTTGAACCACGCGAGGTAGATGCCGAGGCCGACGGGAACGCCGATCGAGAGGACTGCGAGGAGCAGGTCGTCGAGCGGCACCGTCGGGAGCGCGAGAAGCGCGATGACCACACCGGCGAACCAGCCGCCGAGCCCCAGCACGAGCGTGTACACGGAGCGGAGCAGGACGCTCGCCGTGCGGCCGAAGCGGCCGCGCCTGTGTACCCGGCGCCACATCAGCAGCAGCGAGAGCAGGGCGACGAACGGCAGCCCGTACAACGTGCCGGCGAATCCTTTGCCGAGCGCGGTGTGGGTGACGTTGGGCGTGAAGTCGACCTTCGCCGGCGTGTAGAGGGACGTGTCGACCCTGCCGGTGTCGAAGTAGGTGTTCAGGAGCCTGGTGCTCGCCTTCGGCTCGTAGCTCCAGAAGGTGTCCGAATGGCCCGTCTGCGGGAGCAGGACCGCACGGCCGTTCCGGAGATGCGGCAGCAGCTCGTGGATTCCAAAGGTCGCCGGAGTCGCGAAGTCGAGCGTCCCGTTGACGATCAGCATGGGAACACTGGTGTCGCGCACCCGGCGATACTCGTTGGCGTCCGGCGCCGGCGGCAACGCGTGCGTAAGCCCACCGCCGCCCCAGATGAACCGGGTGCCGGGATCGCCGAGGATCGAGCTCTCGCGATGCGGCGCCTTGGCGAAGTAGCGCTCGGCGGCCCAGGTGTCGGCCCGGCTGACAGCCGCCACCTCGCCCCAGACGAATGCCTCGGGGAACGTCATCCGCGCCATGAACGAAAGGAACCAGAGCCCGCTCGGGTCGCCGTGGCCGGCCGAGATCCAGGAGCCGATCGTCATCGGGGCAGAGAGCGGCTCGCTCGCAGAGGTCGACTCCATCAGCCCGAAGAAGGTCGCGAGCTTCGCGTCACCCGCCGAGATCGGCAGGCCCCAAAAGCGCCGAGGCATGTGCGCAGCGGTCTTCCGCATCGAGGCGGCGAGGTCGTCCGTGCGCTTGCTGCAGCCCGAGTCGCGCGCGCAGAGGCGTGAGTAGCGGGCGATCAGCTCGTCGTTCACCGTCGCGTCCCACAGGAAGTGTCCGGGCGGGTTGACGCCGATCAGCACGGAGCGGTGAATGCTCTGCGGGTAGCGCCAGGCATAGATCATCGCGAGGCGGGTGCCCACGCTCTCGCTGACGAGGTCGATCCGGCCGTAGCCGAGCGCCCGGCGGGCAGCCTCGAGATCGTCGACCTGCTGCGGCAGCGTGTAGCCGGCGAGGTCGACGCCGTCCGCCTGCAGCCTCGCGGCGCAATCGCGGAAGGCCTGGGTGTAGGCGCGGGACGACTTGCTGCTGAGGAAATCCGTCGAGCGCTTGAGCGCCGAGGAAACCTCCGGGCAGTCGAGCCGGACCGAGCCGTCGACGCCCCGGTAGCCGACGAGCACGACGTCGTGGTGTGCTGCGAGCCGGCTGGCCTGCGAGAACTTCATGTTGGTCACCCCCGGCCCGCCCTGTAGCCGGAAGATGGGCGCGCCCGGCCGGGCCGAGCGCGCCTTGATGCGGGTGACGGGGAGAGCGATCAGCCGAGAACCGGGCCTGGCCCGGTTCTCGGGGACGACGAGGGTGCCGCAGTCTGCGGCGTAGCTGCCCTGCTCCGTGCCGTAGTGGCACGGATGCAGGGTGAGCTGACCGGCCTTCGCTCCGGCGGGAACGGAGACCTTGGTGCTTCCGGATGCGAGCTTCACGTACGCGAGCCCCACCGCCAGGACGGCGATCAGCATGAGCCCGGTCACGCGGGCGGCACCGAGGCGGCGCTTCCGCTTCGGCTCCGTCGGGGCCGGCTCGCCCTCGGGCTCGTCCGGGATCTCGAGCTCGCCGGCGTCGAAGTGCGGGAGCCACTCGAGCCAGGACGGGAGGTACCAGTTCCGCTCGCCCAGCAGCTTCATCGTCGCGGGCAGCAGGACGCCGCGGACGATCGTCGCGTCGATCAGGATCGCCGCCGCGAGCCCGACGCCGAACTGCTTGAAGAACAGCAGCGACAGCGTCGTGAAGACGGCGAACACGCAGACCATCACGATCGCGGCGCTGGTCACCACGCCGGCCGTGGACCTGATGCCGTCCGAGATCGCCTCGTCCATCGTGGCCCCGCGCTGGAACCGCTCGCGGATCCGGCTGACGATGAACACGTGGTAGTCCATCGACAACCCGAACAGGATCACGAAGAGCAGGAGCGGGATCACGGGCGAGACGCCCGACGTGGCGGCGAACCCGAACAGGCTCTTGCCGACGCCGTGCTGGAAGACCAGCACGAGGATCCCGTACGCGGCCGCGACCGACAGGCAGTTGAGGACGATCGCCTTCAGCGCGACCACGATCGAGCGGAACGCGACCAGCATCAGCAGGAACGCGAACACGAGCACGAAGGCGACGACGAGCGGGAGCGCCGACCGGATCTCGGCACCCGAGTCCTTCCACTGCGCCGTCAGCCCGGTGACGCCCGCCTCCGTGTACGGGAGCGCGCCGACCGTCTCCGGGATGATCGTCTTCCGGAGCAGCTGCAGCGAGGCGCTCGACGCCTTGTCGGTGCCGCTGCCCTGGATCGGGACGGTGATGTTCGCCACCGTGCCGGCCGGATTCACGGCGACCGTGATCGGCTCGTGCGCGCGGCCGCTCGCGAGCGCCCGCTGCTCGAGCTTCGAGATCGCCTCGCGGACCGCCGGGGCGTTCACGTTCGGCGCCTTGACGATCACGCTCGCGGGCATGGCGGTTCCGGGGAGCGCCGCCTGCATCCGCTTGTACGTCTTGACGACCGCGAGCTTCGCCGGGTACGTCTCCGGCGACGGATCCGCCATCCGCATCTGGAGCGCGGGGAGGGCGAGGGCTAGAAGGAGCCCGCCCGCGATCGCGGCGGACAGCGCAGGACGCCGGAGGACGCGGTCGACGATCCAGGCCCACGCGCGGCCGTCGCCTTCGTTGCGGCGGCGTCGGACGCGGAAGCGGTCGACCCGGTCGCCGAGCCGGGAGAGCAGCGCCGGCAGGACGGTGAGCGAGCCGAGCATCGCCACCGCGACGACCATCATCGTCGCGACGGCGAACGAGGCGAACACCTTGTCGCCCGTCACGAACATGCCGGCCATCGCGACCATCACGGTGAGGCCGGAGATCAGCACCGACCGCCCCGACGTGGCGGCTGCCGCCTCGAGCGCGGCCCGCTCGCTCCGGCCCTTCGCGCGTTCCTCGCGCTCGCGCCGGAGGTAGAACATCGAGTAGTCGACGCCGACCGCGAGCCCGACCAGGAGCACGAGCGCCGGCACCTCCATCGCCATCGGAAGCACGTGGCTGACAGCCGCGGTGAGCCCGAACGTGGCGAACACCGCAGTCAGCGCGAGCAGCAGCGGGATGCCTGCCGCGACGAGCGCCCCGAAGGCGATGATCAGGATGATCAGCGTGATCGGCAGCGAGAGCTTCCCGGCCTTGCCGAGATCGTTGCCGTAGGTGTCGGTAACCGCCTTGGTCGCGCTGGCTTCGCCCATCTCGCCGATGAAGAAGCCGGGATGGGCGGCCTGGGCGACGGCGACGGCATCGACGACCGGCCCGATCTTGTCGGGCGCCTTGTCGACTTCGCCGCGGATGTCGAACCCGACCAGCGCGGAGTGCCGGTCCTTCGAGACCTGGTCGGCGTTGGCGGGAACGAGCGGCGAGCGAACGTTCTGAACGACGCTCTCACGCGAGACGCGGGCGACGACATCCTTGACCGCCGCGTCGAACGCCGGCGTGCCGGCCGTCGCGGTGCGGCTCTGGATCAGGACGTTCTCGCCGGCCGGCCGCTTGAAGTCGGCGTGCAGGATCCGGTCCATCCGCCCGGACTCACCGGGGCCGGACGTGTTCGGATTCGGATTCTTGATGCCGACCTTGCCGCCGATCCCGAAGGCAACGACGACGAGGGCGAGCCAGCCGAAGGTTGCGGTCTTCCAATGGCTCGCGCTCCAGCGGCCCATGCGGGCTGCGAGGTTGCGCGGCCGGTTGCTGCGATGTCTGGTGCCGGACATATCTGGCCCTCCTTTCAGGGGCGAGGGGGTCACGGGATCTCGACCTCGCTGACCGTCGTCGCGGTAGTCCGCTCGGCCACGTAGAGCGGCAGCAAGGCGAGTGCTTCCTGCTCGGTTGCGGCTTCGACCGTCCACCAGATCGCGTGCCCGCCGGAGCGGCACGACGCGAGCGTCGGCCGGTGGCGAAGCGGGCTCTGGTGCCCTTTGAACGAGGCGAAGACGACGCCGCACTCGTCGGGCTCGTGGCGGTGCTGAAGCAGGTAACGGTGCATGGGTCGAGCCTGCCGCGGGGCGGCCGCGCCGACATCAGGGGGGCACCCTGATCTTTCACCCTGATGTTCGCGTTGCCGCAGCCTGATTTATGCTCGACAGCAGGGAAAATGGGCCCGCAAACCGACAACCTCGTCGGGCGCGCCGAGGAGCTGAGCTCGCTCGACCGAGTCCTGGCCGAACTCGCTCCAGGCCACTCGGTCGCACTCCTGCTGGTCGGCGAGCCGGGCATCGGCAAGACCCGTCTCCTGGCCGAGCTCGCCTCCCGCGCAGACGCACAAGGGCACCTCGTCCTCGCGGGCTCGGCGTCCGAGCTCGAGGGCGACCTGCCGTTCTCGGTCTTCGTGGATGCGCTCGACGAATACGTCCGCGGGCTTCGGCCGAATCGCTTCGCCGACCTCGAGGACGACGTCCGGACGGAGCTCGCGCATGTCTTCCCTTCGCTGACGACGCTCGCCGGCGGGCCCGAAGTAGCCCTCCAGCACGAGCGCTATCGCAGCCACCGCGCCGTGCGCTCGCTGCTCGAGGAGCTCGGCTCGATCCAGCCGCTCGTGCTCGTGCTCGACGACTTCCACTGGGCCGACTCGGCATCGATCGAGCTGCTCGGAGCCCTTCTTCGGCGACCCCCTGCAGCGCCGGTGCTGCTGGCGCTGGGCATGCGCCCGAGCCAGGTGCCGGAGCGCCTCTCCGCCGCGCTCGAGCGGGCGTCGCGTGCCGAGCTGCTCACGCGCATCGAGCTCCACCCGCTCAGCGCCGACGAGGCGCGCGAGCTGCTGGGCGACGCGGTGGATCGCGTCGAAGTGGGCGCCCTGTACGTGGAGAGCGGCGGCAATCCGTTTTACCTCGAGCAGCTCGCCCGCTCGTCCGGCCGGGCACGTGAAGCGCCGGCGATGCGCGACGAGCAGCCGCTGGCGGGGATCAGCGTCCCTTCGACCGTCGCCGCGGCGCTGGCAGAGGAGCTCGCGCTGCTGTCCCAAGCCGAGCGCCTCGCGCTGGAAGGAGCGGCGGTGGCCGGCGATCCATTCGAGCCCGAGCTCGCCGCGGCGGCCGCCGGACTGCCCGAGGCGTCCGTGATGGACGCCGTCGACGAGCTGCTGAGCGTCGATCTCCTTCGCGCGACCGACGTGCCGCGGCGGTTCCGCTTTCGGCATCCGCTCGTCCGTCGGGCGGTCTACGAGGGGACCGCCGCCGGCTGGCGGCTGGGCGCCCACGAGCGCTGCGCCGAGGCGCTCGCTGCGCGCGGCGCAGCAGCTTCGGCCCGAGCCCACCACATCGAGCGCTCGGCGCGCGAGGGTGACCGCGATGCCGTCGCCGTCCTGCGGCGGGCCGGAGAAGAAGCGGTCAGGCTTGCCCCGGCGATCGCCGCGCACCGGTTTGCGCAAGCCCTGCGCCTACTCCCCGCGAACGCACCGGCGGAAGAGCGCATCGAGCTCCTGCTCGCTCGCGCGCGAGCGCTGACGGCGGTCGGCCGCTTCGGCGAGAGCCACGATGCGCTCGTCGCTGCCCTGGCGATCGTGCCGGACGACTCCCACGAGCTCCGCGCCAGGGTCGCCCTCGCCTGCGCCGGTGTGGAAAGCGACCTCGGGCAACAGGATCAAGCGCATGAGCGCCTGACCAGCGCCCTCGAGGCACTGCCCGACCAGCGCTCGGCCGAGGCCGTGTCGCTGATGCTCGAGCTCACCGTCAACGCGCTCTGGCGGACGAGGCATGCGGAGATGCAGGAGGCGGCGCAGCGGGCGGTGGATGCCGCACGAGGCCTCGGGGACACGGCTCTGCTGGCCGCCGCGCTGGCCGAGCTCGGACTCGCGGATTCGATCATGGGCGCGCCCGACCAGGCCGAGGCCAGTCGTTTGGAGGCGGCAGCGCTCGTCGCATCGCTCTCGGACGACGAGCTCGCCCGGAATCTGGAGGCCGCGGCCTGGCTTGCGGGGGTGGAGCTCTATCTGGACCGGTACGCGGAGGGCGAGGCGCACGCAAATCGCGCGCTGGCCGTGGCACGTGCGACCGGCCAGGGCGAGCTCTTCCTGCTACTGGCCGCGACCCTGGGCGGGCTCCTGCGCCAGCGAGGGAAGCTGGTCGAGTCGGCCGAACTGCTCGACGGCGGCATCGAGGCGGCCCGGCTGCTCGGGAACAGGCACGCGCTGGTGTGGACGCTGATGGGCCGTTCGGCGGCCGCGCTGAGGAGCGGCGACATCGAGCTCGCGCTCTTCACCGCCCAGGAGAGCGTCGACCTCAGCCGGCACGCTGACAGCGCCTTCCATTCGGCCGAGGCTGCGGCCGACCTCGCCGCGGCGCTGCTCGAGACGGGAAAGCCGGGGCAGGCGGTCGAGACGCTCGTCGAGTCGGCGGGCGGCGAAGGGCTTGAGCTCATCGGCGGCAGCCCCAGAGCCCGCTACCTCGAAGTGCTCGCGCGGTCCTGGCTCGCGCTCGAACGCCTCCCCGAGGCGAAGCGTGCAGCCGCCGCCGCGAGCGCCTGGGCCTCCGCCGTGCGCCTGCCCATGGCCGAGGCCTGGGCCGGTCGAACGGCGGCCGCCGTCGAGCTCCACGACGGCGATGCAGGCGGGGCCGCCGAACGCGCGCTCGCCTCGGCCGCAACCGCCGATCAGGCCGGCTCGCCGGTCGAGGCAGCCCTCTCCCGCAAGCTTGCGGGCATGGCACTCGCCCAGGCCGGAGAGCGTGAGCGAGCCTCGGCGGAGCTGCAGCACGCGGCCCAGGTTTTCGAAGGATGCGGAGCGCTTCGCCACCGGGACGAGGCTGAGCGCGAGCTACGCAAGCTCGGTCACCGGATCCATCGGCGCACGCGGCCGGGCACAGCCGATGGGACCGGCCTCGAATCGCTCACGGAGCGCGAGCTCCAGCTCACCCGGCTCGTGGTCGACCGCAAGACCAATCCGGAGATCGCCGCCGAGCTGTTCCTCAGCCAGAAGACGGTCGAGACCCATTTGCGCAACATCTTTCTCAAGGTCGGCGTCTCGTCGCGCGTCGAGCTCGCACGCGCCGCCGAGCGCGCAGAGCGCATCGAGGCCGGCGACAACCGATAAGTCTTCGCCCGGCGAGCGGTCTCTACGGCCGAGGAGGTGCTTTTTCGATGGCGAAGGTCCTGGCAGCGATCACGACATCGGTCGACGGCTACATCACAGGCCCGGACGATGGGCCGGGCAAGGGGCTCGGCGAAGGCGGCGAGCGGTTGCACTACTGGGTATTCGGCGGCCCGTGGACCTACGAGGCAGAGGCGCGGGGTGAGCCGGCCGGCGAGGACGCGAGCTGGCTCGAGGAGATGATGTCGCGCATCGGCGCGGTCGTCGGCGGCCGCTGGACGTACGAGGCGGCCGGGCACTGGGGCGACGAGAACCCGTGGGGGCTGCCATTCTTCATCGTCACACACCGGCCCGAGGAGGAGCCGGCGGGCGGCGCCTTCACCTTCGTCTCCGGAGTGCGCGAGGCGGTCGAGCGCGCGCAGGAGGCGGCCGGCGGCAAGGATGTCACGATCATGGGCGGCGCGGACGTGATCCGGCAGGCGCTCGACAAAGGCCTCGTGGACGAGCTGACGATCGTCGTCGCCCCGGTGGTCCTGGGCGGGGGCAAGCGGCTCTTCGAGGGGTTCGACCGGTCGTTGGAGCTGGAGCACCTCGGTGTGCGACAGTCGACGTGGGCAACGTTCATGGACTACCGAGTGAAGCGCTGACCGAGCGAGTCGAGCGAATCCTGGAGCGCATCCGCGCGATCCCCGAGGGCTTCGTCCGCACCTACGGCGACATCGACCCGCGCGCGCCGCGCTTCGTCGGGCTCGTGCTCTCGGAGACCGAGGAGGACCTGCCGTGGCAGCGGGTCGTCCGCGCCGACGGCAGCCTGCCGAAGGGTGCGAAGCAGCGGCGGCTGCTTCTCCGCGAGGGCGTCCCGATGCGCGGCGAGCGCGTCGACATGCGGGAGGCGCGCTTTCCGCCGGAGCTCTAGCGATTCCTGCAACACTCGTCGGCAAGGGAGAACCTCGGGAAGGAGGAAGCGATGGCATCCGCCACGCAGGAAGTGCATTTGCCCGCGATCGGGCACCATCAGCGTGACGAGGCGGGGCGCGAGCTCCAGGCGACGGTGGTCGAGCTGATCGACCTCTCGCTGATCGGCAAGCAGCTGCACTGGAACATCTTTGGGAGGCCCTTCAAGCCGCTGCACGAGCATCTCGACGAGCTCGTCGACTCCTGGCGTGAGCTCTCCGACACCGTCGCGGAGCGCGCGGTGGCGCTCGGCGTCGCGCCCGACGGCCAGGCCGCCGCTGTGGTCGAAGGCAGCGGGATCGAGCCCGTCGACGCCAGCTTTCTCGACACCGACACCGCGACGCGCGAGCTCGTCCAGCGCCTCGCCGACGTCACCGAGCGGATCCGCGGCCGGCTGGAGCGGCTCGGCGAGCTCGACCTCGCCTCGCAGGACGTCCTCATCGAGACCATCCGCGAGCTCGAGAAGCAGCAGTGGATGCTGCGGGCGTCGCTGCCCGCCGGTGCGCCCTGATGTCGATCGTCTCGAGGGGGTTCCGCGGCCGCCGCGTCGACGCGGATCCTGCGCGCGTGCCGCCGGGCCAGTACGTGACCCCGGACTTCCCGGTGCTCTCCGCGGGCCCGACGCCGCACACGCCGCTCGAGGAGTGGGACTTCGCGATCACCGGCGAGCTCGACGAGCCGCGCCGCTGGACGTGGGAGGAGCTCCGCGCCCTCCCGAGTGAGGAGATCAGAACGGACATCCACTGCGTCACGAAGTGGACGAAGCTGGACACCGTCTGGGAGGGCGTCTCGATCGACACCCTCCTGGACGGCGTCGAGACCTCCGCGGAGCACGTGCTCCAGTTCTCCGACGGCGGCTACACGACGAACGTGCCGCTCGAGGACGTCACCGGCGGCAAGGCCTGGATCGCCTTCGGCTTCGGCGGGGAGCCGCTCGAGGCCGAGCACGGCGGCCCGGCCCGCATGCTCGTGCCGCACCTCTACTTCTGGAAGAGCGCGAAGTGGGCGCGCGGCCTGCGGCTGCTCGCCGAGGACCAGCCGGGCTTCTGGGAGACGAACGGCTACCACAACTACGGCGATCCCTGGAAGGAACAGCGCTACTGGGGCGACTAGCGCCGCCCCAGTAGTCGTCCGAGACAGCTCCTGAGCCGGCCCCCGGGCTCGTAGAGCCGGGCCGCGCCGAGCACCACCGCCGGGAGCCAGAGCATCTCCCACGCATACCCGTTGACTGCGGCCAGCGCGTAGATGCCGAGGCCGAGACCGACCACGAGCGCCCTCATGACGCAGCCGCGGGCGCGTGGTGGACACGTGGCAGCCACTGGAGCCAGGCGGGCAGGTACCAGTTCCAGCGCCCGAGCAGCTTCATCGACGCCGGGAGCACGACGAGCCTGACGATCGTCGCGTCGATCAGAATCGCGGCCGCGAGGCCGACGCCGAGCTCCTTCAGGTCGATCCGCGAGAGCGTCGCGAAGATCGAGAAGACGCCGACCATCACGAGCGCCGCATTGGTGACGACGCCGCCGGTCGATCGGATCGCCTTCGCCACGGCTCGGTCAGTCGCCAGGCCGCTGTCGACAGCCTCGCGCACCCGGGTCAGGATGAAGACGTGGTAGTCCATCGACAACCCGAAGAGCACGACGAACAGGAAGATCGGCAGCCACGACGTGATCCCGCCCGTCGACGTGAAGCCGAGCAGCGACTCGCCCCAGCCCCACTGGAAGACGGCGACGAGCAGCCCATACGCGGCGCCGACCGAGAGCAGGTTCAGCACGAAGGCCTTCGCCGCGACCACGACCGAGCGGAAGCTCGCCGTGAGCAGCACGAACGCGAGGCCGAGCACGAAGGCGAAGACGAACGGTGCCCGCGCCTTCAGCAGGTCGTTGAAGTCCCGGGACTCCGCCGTGAGCCCGCCGACCTTCGCCTCCACACCGGGCAACCGGCCGACGGTCTCGGGGACGATCCGCTGCCGCAACAGCTCCAGCGCCCGCTCGGAACGGGCATCCGTGCCCGAACCGGCGAACGGCACCGCGATGGCGGCGATCGTGCCGTCCTCGCTCAGCTGGCCCGAGATCGGCTCGTGCATCACGCCGGATGCGAGCGCGCGGCGCCGTAGCTCCGCAAACGCCCGCCGAACCTCCCTCGTGCGGAGGTTGGCCCCCTCGAGCACGACGTACGCGGGCTGCGGGTCGCCCGGAAAGGCCCGCTGCAACCGGTCGTAGGTCTTCTGGATCTCCGAGCCCTGGGGCAGCGCGGTCTGATCGGCGTTGTTCGTATGCAGCCAGAACGCCGGGATCGCGAGCGCCACGAGCAAGCCGCCGGCGACCGCGAGCGCCGCAACCGGTCGTCTCAGCACCCGGTCGACGACCGCCGAGAAGACCCGCGAGTCGCGCGCCTCGCGGCGTGAGCCGAGGAACGGCAGCCGTCCGCGGTCGACCCGGTCGCCGAGCTTCGAGAGCAGTGCCGGCAGAACGGTCAACGAGCCGGCCATGGCCGTGGCGATGACGAGCATCGTCCCGACGCCGACCGCGAGCAGCTGCCGCTGCCCGGTGACGAAGAGCCCCGCCATCGCGATCAGCACGGTCAGGCCGGAGACGATCACGGCCCGCCCAGAGGTGGCGGCAGCCGCTTCGAGCGCGGCCTCGGGGCCTTTGCCCCGGGCCTGTTCCTCACGCTCGCGCCGGATGTAGAACAGCGAGTAGTCGACGCCGACCGCGAGCCCGATCAGCAGGATCACGGAGTTCGCCGCGTCGTCGGACGGCCAGATGTGACTCACGAAGCCGAGCATCCCGAGTGCCGCCACGACCGAGGTCAGGGCGAGCAGGAGCGGGATTCCCGCCGCGACGAGCGCCCCGAAGCCGAAGAGGAGGATCGCCAGGGTGAGCGGGATCGACAGGAGCTCCGCCCGGTGGAAGTCGCGCCCGACGGTGGCGTCCATCGCCTTGTTGGCACTGGCCTCGCCGTACTCGCCGATCGTGAACGCCGGATGCTGCCCGGCGACGCGCTGGACGGCTGCGAGCGCGCTGCTCACGTCCGTCATGAGCCGGAACTGGAGCACGGCCGAGTGGCCGTCCTTCGAGATGTGCCTGCGAAGCTCGTCGATTCCGCCCAGGCCGCGCAAGGCTTGCTCGACGTCCTGCACCGCCCCGGCGAAGGCGGCGTCGCCGGCCGTCAGCGTCTTGCTCTGGACGAGCACGCTCTCCGAGTCGCCGGCATCGAACCCGGCCCTGGCGAAAATCTGCGCCGCCTGGCCGGCCTCGCCCGGCTTGGCCTGCGCGTCGCTCAGCTTCTTCGTCCCGACGAGCCCACCCAGGACGAACGCCAGGACGACGAACGAGAGCCAGCCGAAGATCGCCACCTTGCGGTGGCGCGCGCTCCAGCGGCCCATTCGAGCGGCGAGGTTGTTTGGACCACGCTGCTGCGCAGCCATGATTCCTCCCTTCTTCGTTACCCGCGCCTGTCGCCTGGCGGGTCAGCCACCGGAGGCGTTCGCGCGGTCTGCCGTCACCGTAGACCGCGTAGCGCGCGAAGTGAAATACCGATTAGCCGGCGATTTATTGCCGGCGGCTCTGAATCACCGCCCGCGTCACCTCGACCAGCTTCGCGACCGCGGGGTTGTCCGTGTCGCGGCGCCAGGCCAGCGCGATTCCCGCCGGCTCGACCCCGGCCAGCGGGCGGAAGACAACGTCGGGCCGGCCGTAGAATCGCTCGACCGACTCCGGCACGCAATACACGCCGACGCCCAGGCTGACCAGGTTCAAGCAGTTGTCCACGCTCTCGGCGTAGACGTCAAACTCCTTGCGCCCTTCGCGGAAGGGGGCGAGCCAGTAGGCAAGCGTCTCCGGCGAATACCGCTCCCAGGGCGTGATGATCGGCTCGTCCACGAGGTCGTCCGGCTCGACGGCCCGCTTGGTGGCGAGCCGATGCTCCGGATGCATGCCCACGAGCTTTCGCTCGGAGAGGACGGGCTGGCTGTCGAGCTCCTCGTGGATGATCGGCAGCCAGGCGAACGTGGCGTCCGTCTCGCGGTCGACAACCGCCTGCTGCAACCCCTCCAGCGTCCGGGACTCCACGAGGTCGGCCTCGATCGCCGGGTGACCCTCGTGGAGGCGGCGCAGGATCTCGAGTCCGGTCTCTCCCGCTGCGTGGGCCACGAATCCAATCCGCAAGGAGCCGCCCTGCGTCCGGGCAAGCGCGCCGAGCTTGACGAGCGCCTCGTCCGCGCGGCCGACGATCTCGCGAGCCTCGGGAACGAGCAGCTCGCCGGCCGTGGTGAGCTCGACCTTGCGCGTCGTGCGGCGGAACAACTCGCAGCCCACGAGCGTCTCGAAGGCCTTGATCTGCGCAGACAGCGCCGGCTGCGCGACGTGCAGGCGCTCGGCCGCCCGGCTGAAGTTCAGCTCATCGGCGACTGCCAGGAAGTACCGGAGATGCCGGAGCTCGAGCTGCATCGTCCCTGCCGGGCAAGCGTAAACCGTCAGGCTTCGCGCAGCGACGAAACGACGCGAAAGGAGACTCGATGCAATCGTTCTTGCTCCTCTACCACGGCCCCGCGACCCCGCCGGACGCTTCGCACGAGGGCTGGCCGGAGTGGTTCCAGGGGCTCGGTGACGAGCTCGTCGACATGGGCTCGCCGATCAGCAGCCGCTTCGCCGTGCGATCCGACGGCACGACCTCCGAAGCGGCCGGGAGCTTCAACGGCTACAGCATCATCCGCGCCGGCGACCGCGACGAGGCGCTCGCGGCGCTCCGAACGCACCCCTTCCTGCGAGGCGGCGACGACTACACGATCCAGGTCTTCGAGGTGCCCGCGAAGAGCTAGCCGAAGTCGATCACGCTGCGGATGCCGTCCTGGGCTTCCATCAGCTCGAAGCCGCGGTTGACCTCGTCCAGCGTGAGCTTGTGGGAGACGAACGGCTCGACGTCGATCTCACCCGCGAGCCACCGCTCGACGAACTGCGGCACCTGGTCGCGTCCCTTGCAGCCGCCGAACGACGAGCCCGCCACGCGCCGGCCGGTGATCAGGAAGCGCGGCACGACCTCGAGCACCTCGCCCTTGCCCGCGACGCCGCAGACCGTGGCGAGCCCCCAGCCCATTCGCGCCGACTCGACAGCCTGGCGCATGACGCTCACTACGCCGGTCGCCTCGAAGGTGTAGTCGGCGCCGAAGCCGCCGGTCATCTCGGTGATCTGCTCGACCGTGTCGGGCCCCCCCACGAGCGTGTCGGTCGCGCCTTGCCCGAGCGCCAGCTCGAGCCGCTCCTCCGAGAGGTCGACGCAGACGATCCGCTCGGCGCCCCGCACCCGGCAGCCTGCGACCGCCCCGAGGCCGACCATTCCCACGCCGAAGACGACGCAGGACGAGCCCGGCTCGACCTTCGCCGTGTTGATCGCCGCTCCGAGGCCGGTCGAGAGCCCGCACGCGAACAGGCACGCGCGATCGAGCGGCGCGTCCTTGCTCACGTTCGCGAGCGCGATCTCCGGCATGACCGTGTACTCCGCGAACGTCGACGTGCCCATGAAGTGGCGGACGGGTTCGCCGTCGCGCGAGAGCCGTGTCGTCCCGTCCGGGAGATAGCCGAGGTTCTGCTGCTCCCGGATGGCGAGGCAGAGGTTCGTCCGGGGGTCGCGGCAGTGCTCGCACTCGCGGCACTGGGGCGAGAAGAGCGTGACGACGTGATCGCCCTCCGCGACCGAGGTCACGCCCTCCCCCACGCCCTCGACGACACCCGCACCCTCGTGTCCGAGCACCGCCGGCGAGTAGCCGGACGGATCGGCGCCCGAAGCCGTGAAGAGATCGGTGTGGCAGACGCCGCACGCCGCAAGGCGGACGAGCACTTCGCCTGCCTTCGGCTCGGCGAGATCGAGCTCCTGAACCTCGAGCGGCTCGCCGAACCCCTCGAGCACCGCGGCACGGATCTTCACGGCGCGATCCTACGAAAGAACGAGCGGGCCGCCACGAGGACGGCCCGCTCTTGAAGCGAAATCACCCTACGCGGGCGCAGACGCCGACGGCCTACGCGGCTGCCCGCGTCAGTTCGACATGCGGATCGCGACGTCGTGCTTCTTCACCGACGTGCGCGTTCCGGGCGTGTCCCCCCGGTCCATGTTGTTCAGGATCTCGTCGCCCGTCCGGTAGTCGTCCTCGTTGTCGAAGATCACGACGACGGTCGACGTCTCGCCGTCCGGGTCGTGGAGAACGAGCATCTCGGCTGACGGGAAGCCCTCCGGCGCCTCGCCGCTCTCCAGCTCCTGCTTGAGCTGGTCCATCCGGTCCTTGCTGACGCCTTCGAAGGTCACCACACGTGCGAGTGCCATCCGGTCCTCCTTAGTACTCGTCGTTGCGACGGAACCAGAATCCCTCCTCGTTCCGCCCGAGCGGGGCGCGATCGAGCCACTGGTACAGGCCCCAGAGCGCGTCCAGGCCGCGAGCATACGCCGAATACGTGTGGTAGACGACGCCGTCCTCCAGCGCGAACGCGCTCATCCCGGGCGCCTCGCGCAGGAACGTCGCCGGGTCGGTGCCCGTCAGCGCAGCGACCTGGGCGATTCCGGGCGACTCCACGTCACCGCTCCGATTCCTGGTCTCGAAGTTGTAGTCGATGTCGCCGCTCCGGACCTGCTCCTCGGTGTACGAGCTGTGGAAGTCGTAGTTGAAGTCGCCGTCGTGCGACGAGGCCCACGGGAAGGTCCACCCCAGCCGGCGCTTGTAGGCCTGGAGCTTCTCGAGCGGCGCGCGAGACACGGCCGTAAAGGCGACGTCGTGGTTCTCGAGGTGGACGACCGAGCCGTTGAAGCCGTCCGCGATCGATGAGCAGGCCGGGCAGCCCGCCTCGTAGCCGGGCCCGAACATGAAGTGGTAGACGAGGAGCTGGGAGCGCCCGCGGAACAGGTCGGCCAGCGACGCCTCGCCCTCGTCGGTCTCGAAGCGGTAGTCCTTCTCGACGCGGACCCACGGCAGCGCCTGCCGCTGCTTGGCGACCTCGTCACCGCGGTGCGTCAGCTCCTTCTCGGCCTTCAGCAGCTCGAGCCGCGCGGCGAGCCACTCTTCGCGTGTCCCTTCCCTCATACGAGCATCACCATCCCCAGGGTCGTGATCGCGAGCGCCACCGGCACGTCGATCCAGGCTTGCGGCGGCAGCAGCTTCTGCGCCAGAACCAGCAAAGCGACCGCCGCCATCCACGCGACGCTCATGACGCCGAGCGCGACCAGCATCACCATCAGCCCGATGCTCGAGCCGACGCAGTAGATGCCGAACTGCAGCCCCGAGCGCACGTCCCGCCGGCAGCGCCGGCGGCATTCGCGCTTGACCGGCGTCAGCTCGTAGAGGCCGGCGGCGATCGTCAGCGCCCCCGCCACCGCCGCGCCGTGCGGCCGGTAGACCGCGTAGACCGCGAGCCCGAAGAGCGCCCAGACGGCCACGTACGAGCCGGCGAAGAGCGGCGCCTCGAGCGGCGCCCGCAAGCGCGACAGCGCCGGGAGGGCGCCCGGAAGCATCATCGCAGCCATCATCGGAAGCCAGGCGGCCGCGAAGAGCCCCAGCGAGCCGAGCTCCGTCTCGGTGCCCATGTCCATCCCGCTCATCTGCCGGACCGCGAACACCCAGCAGGCCGCGGCGAACGCGAGCGTTGCGAGCGCGACGCTTCTAGTACTCGTCATGGCGGCGGAGGGGGAACGCGGCGTCGCGCCCGGCCGGAACCTGGTCGAGCAGCTGGTCGGCGTACCACGAGAGCAGGAAGCGGTCCGGCGCTGTCCGGTAGTTCGTCCGATAGACCACCCCGTCCTCGAGCTTGAAGACGTTCCAGGAGGGGATCTCGGCCATCCCGTGCTCGAGGTCGGTGCCCACGTCCTTCGCCCAGTCCTGCAGCCAGTCGTCCGCTTCCGCGACGAGCTTCGCCATCTGGCCTTCCTTCATCTGCTCGTCCCTGAGCGAGCCCTGAAAATCGAAGTTGAATTCGCTGCGATACGACGAGACGTACGGGAACTTCCAGCCCATGCGCTGCTTGTAGGCCGCCAGCTTCTCGATCGGCGCGCGGGAGATCGCGATCAGCGTCACGTCGCGCGCGTTCAGGTGCGGAAGGACGCCGTCGAAGCTGTCGGCGAGCCCGGTGCAGCCCGCGCACGCAGCCTCGTACGTGGGGCCGAACATCAGCTGGTAGATCAGCAGCTGCGACCGGCCGTCGAAGAGCTCGGGCAGCGTCTTCTTCCCGTCCTCCGTGTCGAGCGTGTACTCCTTGTCGACCCGGACCCACGGCAGCTCCTGCCGTTCCTTCGCAATCTCTTCGTCGAGCCTGCCGAGCTCCTCTTCGCGCTCGCGCAGCTGCTTCCGGGCCTCGTCCCATTCCTCCTGGGTTCCGACCGTGTGCGTCGGCATTCGCTCCTCCTTTTCCGCGTTGAAGTCACAGACCGAGGGCGGGCTCGAAACTCATCGGTGCGGTAGCGTGACGACATGGACCCGGACCGGGCACGGGGGCTGCTTGCGGCCGAGCGGGCGAGGATCGAGCGTGCGCTTGCGAGCCTCCGGCACCAGAACACCGGGGAGGAAACGGACGACCAGGATCCCGCGAACCTCGCCTCCGAGCTGTACCAGGACGAGCTCGACCAGGGCCGCGCCGAAGACCTCCGGCGTGAGCTCGAGGCGGTCGACCGCGCGGAGGCGCGCCTCGCGGCCGGCACCTACGGCATCTCGGTCGTGAGCGGCAAGCCGATCCCGGACGAGCGGCTCGAGGCGATTCCGACGGCCGAGCGGCTGCCCGAAGAAGAAGCTCGCTGACCATGGCGACCGAATCGCGCGCGGCGATCGGGCTCGAGCGCGTGAGCAAGCACTTCGGCCGGGTCGGCGCGGTCGACGACGTCTCGCTCGAGATCGCGGAAGGCGAGTTCTTCTCGCTGCTCGGGCCGAGCGGCTGCGGCAAGACGACGACGCTGCGCATGGTCGCCGGCTTCGAGCTGCCGGACGACGGCCGGATCGTCCTGCAGGGGAACGACGTCACCAACATGCCCGCGAACAAGCGGCCCGTGAACATGGTCTTCCAGCAGTACGCGCTCTTCCCGCACATGTCGGTCTACGACAACGTGGCGTTCGGGCTCAAGGTGAAGCGCGTGCCGCGCGCCGACCACGAGGGACGGATCAAGGAGATCCTGCGCATCGTCGAGCTCGAGGGGATGGAACGGCGCAAGCCGCGCCAGCTCTCGGGTGGTCAGCAGCAGCGCGTCGCGCTCGCGCGCGCGCTCGTCAACTCGCCGGCCGCACTGCTCCTGGACGAGCCGCTCGGCGCGCTCGACGTGAAGCTGCGCAAGCAGATGCAGCTCCAGCTGAAGGCGATCCAGCACGACATCGGCACGACGTTCGTCTACGTCACGCACGACCAGGAGGAGGCGCTCGCGATGTCCGACCGGATCGCCGTCATGAACGGCGGCCGCGTCGAGCAGATCGGCAGCCCGCGCGAGATCTACGAGAACCCGAGCACCGCCTTCGTCGCCGACTTCATCGGCTCCCTGAACGCGTTCGACCTCCGGATCGACGAGCTCGTCGGCAAGAACGCGGTGATGCGGCTCGGCGCGAACGAGCGGATCGTCGTCCCGGTCGACGGCAGGCACCACCCCGGCGAGACCGTCCGCGCGGCGGTCAGGCCCGAGCGCGTGCACATCGACACCGCGGAGCGCGCGCTGCTCGACGGCGGCTCCCGCGTCGAGGGCGCGATCGCCGAGGTCGTCTTCCTCGGCATGTACACGCAGTTCCACGTCGACACCGCCGCGGGACGACTCGCCGCGCACCGGCTCGCGGACGAGTCGCTCGAGCCACTCGAAAGAGGCACGCGCGTGGCGCTCTCCTGGGAGCCGGACCAGGCCTCGCTACTCGGTTCCTAGGCGCCGCTCGGCAAGACGCCGCCCCACCTCCGCCGCGATCACGACGGTGAGCGAGACGACGAGCACGACGACCGCGACGGCGATCACCTGCGGCAGCTGGCTCGGGAAGCGCACGGCGGCATACAGGTAGATCGGGAACGTGATGCGGGAGCCGACGACGAACGACGCGACCGCGTACTCGTCGAACGACGTCGTGAAGGCGATCAGAAAGGCCGACACGACTGCCGGCAAGATCAACGGCAGCGTGATCGAGCGGAAGGTCCGGAGCCGGCTCGCGCCGAGGTCGAACGCCGCCTCCTCGAGCGAGACGTCGATCTGATCGAGCCTCGGCACGAGGACGAGGATCGTGTACGGCAGGCTGATCACGATGTGGCCGATCACGACGGTCAGCAGCGAGCGCGGCACGCCGAGCTGGTGGAACAGCAGCAGCAGCGAGATCCCGAAGACGAGATACGGGATGACGAGCGGGCTGAGCAGCAGCGCGGAGACCGCCGCCTTGCCGCGGAAGCGCCGGCGGGTCAGCGCAATCGACGCGAGGATCCCGAGCACGACGGCCCCGAGGCTCGAGAGCGCCGCGATGATCGCGCTCGTCTCGAGGGCGCTGCGCAGCTCGCCGTTGCCGATGAACTCGTGGTACCAGTGGAAGGTGAAGCCGGAGAGCGGGAACGTCGGCACCGCCGAGTCGTTGAACGAGAAGATCAGGAGGATCACGATCGGCGCGTAGAGGAAGACGACGACCAGGAAGAAGAACGCGCGCAGGATCCACGCGCCGGTCCGGGAGAGCGCGACGTCCATCAGTCGGCGGCCACCTGCCGGGGCTGGAGGAACCGCGCGAAGACCACCGTCAGGACGGCCACGACCCCGAGCAGGAAGATCGCGAGCACGGAGCCGGTCTCCCAGTCGGGGAAGCCGGTGCCGAACAGGTCGACGATCTGGTTGCCGTACATGTAGCCGCTCGTGCCGCCGACGAGCGAGGGTGTGATGAACTCGCCGAGCGTCGGGATGAAGACGAAGAGAAACGCGGCGAAGACGCCGGGCAGGGAGAGGGGCAGCGTCACCTTGCGGAACGCCTGCAGTCGGCTCGCCCCGAGGTCGCTGGCCGCCTCGAGCAGCCTGCGGTCGAGGCTCTCGAGCGAGACGAAGATCGGCAGCGCGACGAACGGCAGCCAGATGTAGCCGAGCACGAGCATCACCGCGAACCGGCTGTACAGGAGCTGCGAGACCGGATGGTCGGGCGAGCGGACCCCGGTCCAGAAGAGGAACGAGTTGATCACGCCGTGGTCGCCGAGGATCACCTTCCAGGCGAGCACGCGCAGGAGGTAGCTCGTCAGGAAGGGAGCGATCAGGAGGAGGAGCAGGACGTACTTCCGCTTCGTCCCCGAGAGCGCGAGGTAGTACGCGAGCGGGTATGCGAGGACGACGATGATCGTCGAGACGATCAGCGACATCTTCACGGACTTCCAGAACAGCCGCAGGTAAATCGAGCTGTGCAGGAAGTCGTGCCAGGCGGTCAGCGTGAAGCCGTGCGGCCCGCTCTCGAACGAGTAGACGTTGAAGCTGTAGGCCGCGACGATCGCGATCGGCGCGAGGAAGAACACGGCCAGCCACGCGAGCGGCGGGCCGAGCAGCGCCGGCGTCGTCAGGTCCAGCCGGAAACGCCTGCGGCGCGAGGCGGGCGAGGCGCGAGCCGCGATCGCCATCGGGCTCTAAGGCGCCGACTCGGCGGCGCCGACCATAGAGGCTGCGCCGGCTGTGCCGGTGCGGCTGTCTAACGCACTGGGTGGGATCCGCAACATCTCTACCTGAACGGACAGCCGCCTAGGAGGCCTTCACCTGCTCCCACATCCGCGCGTAGACCGCGCGCCGCGGAATATCGCGGTCGAGGTGCGCCGCCGGTTCCGTGACCGCCTTCGGGTTCGTCAGCTGCAGCGCCTTCAGGAGGTCGCTCGACGAAGGCCGCGCGAGCACGTTGGCGTGCCCGTAGCCGTAGTTGTCCTCGAGCCACTTCCCGGACCGCTTCGAGCTCCACGCGTTGACGTACGAGTGCGCGAGGTGCGGTCGCGGGGTGCCCTTCAGGAGCATGAACATCCCGACCCACGCGATCGGCTTCTCTTTCGGGCGCATGTAGACGACCTTCAGCTTCTTCTTCTTCATCTGCACCCAGTCGTTGGGCCAGGCGTAGGCGATCCAGACGTCGCCGGAGCCAAAGGCCTCCCAGAGATCGGACTCGCCCGCCCAGATGAGCCTCACCAGCTTCTTCTTCTTGATCAGGAAGTCCTGCGCCCGCTTCAGCTCTTCGTCCGACTGGCGCCACGGCCTCGGGAACCCGAGGTAGAGGCCGGCCATGACGAGCATCTCGAGGTCGTCGAACCACGCGATCTTGCCCTTGTAGCGGTTGTCGAAGAGCAAGCCCCATGACTTGGCCTTCGGGTGCACCTTGTCGCTCCGGTAGAGGACCGCGTCGAACCCCCAGTCGTCCGGGATCCCGTACTGCTTGCCGTTGTACTGGCCCGCCTTGACCATGAACTTGTTCAGGTGATTGAAGTTCGAGATCAGCTTGGGGTTCCAAGGCTGCACGAGCCCGCTGGTCGCGAAGTACTTCACCCAGCCGACGTAGGGCCGGAACAGGTCGGGCTTGAGGCCCGCGTGGATCTTCGCGAGCGCGTCGGACTCGTTGGTCATGGTCGTGAACTGCGGCTTGTTGTTCGGGTGGGCCTTCAAGTACGCGGCGAACATCGCCTGGCCCGGCATGTCGTTCTTGTAGCCGACCCAGTCGAGCACCTGCAGTCGGCCCGACTCCGCCGTCAGCGCGGCGTGGGCGGCTTCAGCCGTGCCGAGCCGGCCTCCGAGAAGGGTCGCCCCTCCCGCTGCCGCCGCGATCTTCAGGAGCTGCTCGCGGCTCAGGCGCCGGTCGAATGTCTCCTCCATTGGGCTCCTCCTTCTCCCCCTCAGTAGCTGGGCGGGCTGATGATCCACATCACTTCCGCGAGCTCCTCACCGGTGTTCGAGACGCGATGCGGGGTCGAGCTTCGGTAGTCGATGCTGTCGCCCCGCTCGAGGTCGAAGAGCTCGCCGCCGAGCTCGAGCTGGACGCTTCCGGACAGGACCACGACGAGCTCCTCCGAGTCGCCGTGCACGTAGGGCTGGTCGCCGGTCGACCCTCCAACCTGGAGCTCGCCGACGAAGACCTCGAGGTGGTGGAGCGGCTTCGGCGTCAAGAGGGCCTTCTTGCCGAGCACTCCGAACGCGAGGGTCGGGCGGTCCTGCCTGCGAATCACCTTCGGTCCCGGGACGCCGTCGGGCTCGAAGAGATCGGCCATCGAGACGCCGAGCGCGTCGGCGATCTTGCGCAGCGACGCGATGCTCGCGCTCGAGCGGCCCCGCTCGACCTGGCTGAGGAAGCTCTCGCTGAGGCCCGAGCGGTCGGCGATCGTTCTGAGCGTCGCCCGGCGGAACCGACGCAGCTCGCGGAGGCGCTCACCGACGTCCACCTCCGCTACGACATCCGGGACGCTCGACGCCATCAGACCCCTTTCAGGCCCTCGAAGAAAAACTGAAGCGACCCTACGGCGTTTCTGAAGTTGAGTCAACGCTCGCTGTACGATCGCCGCGATGGCCTATGACCAGGAGCTCGCCGACCGGATCCGGGCGCTCACCGAGGGCGAGCCGGGACTGACCGAGAAGAAGATGTTCGGCGGGCTCGCGTTCCTGGTCGGCGGCAACATGGCCGTCGCCGCGAGCGGCCAGGGCGGGCTGCTGATCCGTGTCGACCCCGCCGAGTCGGACCCGCTCGTCGCGTCGTCGGCTGCCGAGCCGATGGTCATGCGCGGCCGGGAGATGGCCGGCTGGCTGCGCGTCGACCCGGCCGACGAGGACGAGGTGCGGATGTGGGTCGAGCGCGGCGTCTCGTACGCGCGCTCGCTCCCGCCGAAGTAGCGGTCTACGCGGCTTCGTCGAGCACGACTGCCTCGGGCGCGGGGGCGGCGGCCTGCGGCGGCCGGACCAGCGTCGCGACGAGCACCGCACCGAACAGGAGCAGGCCCATCAGCGCGTAGAGCCCCGTCTGGAAGCCGTGGTCGAGCGCCGGCGGGCTGAGCGCCGTCCCGGCGTGCGACCCTGCGTAGGCGTGCGTGGACGCTGCGGCGATCGCGCTCACCGCCGCGAGCCCGACCGCGCCGCCGATCTGGCGGCTGGTGTTGATCAGCCCGGAGGCGACGCCCGCGTCGGCCCTTTCGACGCCGCTGAGGCTCGCGATCGTGACCGGCACGAAGGAAAGGCCCATGCCCGCGCCGCCGAGGATGAAGGCCGGGAACAGATCCCTGAAGTAGACGCCGTGCACCGGCAGCCGGGTCAGCAAGCCCACCGAGAGTGCCGAGAGCAGCAGCCCGGCCGTGAGGGTCGGCCGCACGCCGAACCGCCCCGTCACCCACTGCGCGATGTTCGAGGTCACGACGACCGTCAGCGCGAAGCCGAGGAACGCGAGACCGCTCTCGACCGCCGAGTAGTGGAGGACGTTCTGCAGGTAGAGCGACAGCAGGAAGAACTCGGAGAACGCGACTCCGCCGACGATCGCCATGGCGCCGTTCGCGGCCGAGAGGTTGCGCGAGCGGAAGATCCGCAGCGGGAGCAGCGGGTACCGCGAGCGGAGCTCGATCACCACGAACGCGGTCACGAGCGCCGCCGAGGCCAGGAGCAGCGAGATCGTCGTCGCGGAGCCCCACCCGTCGCTCGTCGCGCGGGTCATCGCGTAGACGAGCAGCATGAGGCCGGAGGTCACGGAGGCGGCGCCGGCGAAGTCGAAGTGGCGATGCTCGAGGTCGGCGCGGCTCTCGCGGAGCAGCACCGGCGTCAGCGCGAGAGCGGCGATGCCGACCGGGACGTTGATGAAGAAGATCCAGGACCAGCTCAGGTACGAGGTCAGCAGCCCGCCCAGGAGGACCCCTGCGGCCGCGCCGCTCCCCGACGCGGCGCCGTAGATCCCGAGCGCGAGGTTGCGCTCGCGCCCCTCGGCGAAGATCGTCATCAGGAGCGACAGCGCCGCCGGAGCGAGGAGCGCCCCGCCGAGGCCCTGCAGGCCGCGGAACGCGATCAACGAGGCCTCCGACCACGCGAGGCCGCAGAGCAGCGAGCTCGAGGCGAACAGGATTAGGCCGGCCACGAAGAGCCGCCGCCGTCCCAGCAGGTCGGCCAGCCGGCCTCCGAGCAGCAGCGCCCCGCCGAACATGATCGCGTAGGCGGAGATCACCCACTGCAGGCTCGTCTGCGAGAACCCGAGGTCGGACTTGATCGACGGAAGAGCGACGTTCACGATCGCGACGTCGAGGATGACCATGAACTGGGCGGTGACGATCAGCGCGAGTGCGCTCCAGCGGCGATTCATTGAGACTGGCACTAAGTTGGCCTCCCTAATCGTTGTTAATCTCAATCGTACATCATCACAACGCTTGGGCGCGCTACTCTATTTCCGATGAGCGTCACCGATTCCGAGGCTCGCCCCACGATCACCCCGCGCTTTCCGGAGGAGCTCGTTGCATCGACCGCCTTCCTGCTCAAGCGGCTCGGCTTCGCCGCGAAGGAGCGCGCGATGCGGGTATACGAGGAGACCGGCCTCAGCCCGTACCACCACGCAATCCTCGTCGCCCTCGACGACGAGACGCACGAGACGCAGGGGTCGATCGCCGACGCACTCGGGTACGACCGCGGCCAGCTCGTCGGACTGCTCGACGAGCTCGAGGAGCGCGGCCTCGTCGAGCGGCGCCGCGATCCCTCCGACCGGCGGAGGCAGATCGTGGAGATGACGCAGGAGGGCAAGCGGGCGCTCAACCGCCTCCGCGCCGTCTCCCAGCGGCTCGACGACGACCTCATGTCGCCGCTCGATCCCGCGGAGCAGCGCAAGCTGCACGCGCTCCTGCTGCGCCTCGCAGAGCACCACCTCCCGCACTGCGCGCAGAGCCCGACGAAGACCCGCGCATAACCGCCGCAAAGTCGTCAGGAACTTCAGCTGGCGCGCCTCGAAATAGCCGGAGTCGACCGGGAGAGCACCTCTGGCCGCACGAGGTCGACCCCGAGCTCCGGCTCGTCCGCTACCGGGCCCGGGCGCACGTCTGCAACGCCTGCCCGAGCAAGATGCGGTGCACGGACTCGGACGAGGGCCGCGAGATCGTGCGGCCACTCGATCCCTGGCCGCACTCCGAGGCCGGCCGCTTCCATCGCGCGATCGCACTCCTGCTCGTCGCGGTGAGCGGGCTCGTGATCGTCGTAGAGCTGGTTCGCCACCACCGGCCGGTCGAGCTCGCGGCGCTTGCCCTCGCCCTCGGCGTGGTCTGCTTCGCCGGCCGCTGGCTCCTGCGCGCGCATCCGGCCGACTTCCCGGCGGCGACCTAGGGCTGCGGCGTCAGCTCGTCGACGAAGACGTTCCAGGCGCGGACTTCCTCCAGCTCGAAGACACCGTTCGCGACGAACGGGTCCTCGGCGATCAGGTCGCGCGCTTCCTGCTCGGTCACGTTCTCGAGCAGGCTCATCGAGCCCGACTGGTCCGCCAGCGGACCGCCCATGACGAAGATGCCGCGGTCGACCAGATCGTCGATGTAGGCCGCATGCTCGTCCCACCCGGGCTGCTCGTCGACGCTGCCGGCCGTCCAGGTCGGACCCGCCTTCCAGCGCACGAGGACGCGGACGGTTCGAGGCTCACGCGCCACTGCGAAAGCCTACGCAGCAGCCGCTGCTTCGAGCTCGTCGATCTGGATCTTCTTCATCTTCAGCATCGCCGCCATCACGCGCTGAGCCTTCTCGGGATCCGGATCGCCCAGCAGGCGGGGCAGCGCGTTCGGGACGATCTGCCACGAGAGCCCGAACCGGTCCTTCAGCCAGCCGCACGGCCCTTCCTCGCCGCCCTCCGAGAGCTTGCTCCAGTACTCGTCGACCTCCGCCTGCGTCCCGCAGTCGACCTGAAACGAGATCGCCTCGCTGAACGTGAAGTCCGGCCCGCCGTTCAGGGCGACGAACCGCTGGCCGTCGAGCTCGAACTCGACCGTCATGACCGACCCCTCGGGCCGCGGGCCTGCGGAGCCGTAGTACGAGGTCGAGACGATCCGCGAGTTGGGGAAGACCGACGTATAGAACTTCGCTGCGTCCTCACCATCGGTGTCGAACCACAGGCAGGGCGTGAGCTTCTGCATGGTCGAGCTCCTTTCGATTGCAGGGCGACGCACGGATAGACCGGGTCGCCCGAGGAAACTCATCGCGTGAGCAGCTCAGGCGGCCGCCGGTGCGCCGCGGAGCCGTGCGTAGTGCATCCGGGCGCGCTGGAGGACCTCGTGCGCGTACGGCCGACCGCTGCAGCTGAGCCAGCTGAGAACCGCCTGGGCGCGAGGCTGCGAGCCGGGGGGCACCTGCTCCGCGACGTTGAGGTAGACACGTGCCGCGCGGGCGGGGCCGACGACCTCGGACAATGCCTGGTCGACGGCGGCTGCGAGCCGCCAGGGCTCGTCCGCGATCCTGGCGTGCGAGTGCAGGCGGATCACCTCCGGTAGGGCCTCCCGCTGCACGGCGAGCTCGAAGATGTCCAGGCCGTAACCGCAGAGCAGCGCGAAGGAGCGTGTCTGCGCGAGGTCGTTCCACAGCTCCTCGAGGGCCAGTGCCGCACGATGCTCGCCGCGGCGCCACAGCACGTCGACCATCTCTCCGAAGGCCCGGATCGTGCGACCGGAACCACGCGCGCTGACCGCGTCGACGATCCCGCCGACGACGCGCTCGAAGCGTGCCGCCGACGGCAGCTCCCCCTCCATGACCTTCCCTAGCAGCTCCTCCGCGTCGGCGTGCGCGAGGAGGCCCTTGCGTTCGAGCCCCGACGCGTTCGAGCCGCGCTGCTCGAGCTCGGCCGTGAGGGCCTGCCAGTGCTCGGGCCTGGCGATGACCAGTCCTGATTCGCCGGCGCCGAAACCCGCTGTCAGGAACCCCGCAACGGAGCCGGCGAGCTCAGGGACGTCGTCGTAGACCTGGACCGCATGTCCTGCGGCAGGGGCCCTCTCGATGAAGTTCCTCCAGCTGCTCATTCGCCGAGTGTTTTTCGGGGAACCGGGCATCTACTTCCCCGGAGGGGCAACGCTAATCGCCCTGCTGGTGAAGCTTTTCGAATGTTTTGCGTTTGCCCATATTCGGTCAAAGTAGCCCGCTAGCATGCGAAGCCTGCGCCCAGATGCCAGACAGCTCGGCCGCCTGCAGGAGCTGACCGACGCAGCCCTCGGCCACCTCGAGCTCGAGCAGCTCCTGAACGCGCTGCTCAGGCGCACCCGCACACTGCTGGACGTCGACACCTGCGCGATCCTGCTCCTCGACCCCGAGACGAACGAGCTCGTTGCCCGGGCCGCGGTCGGCATCGAGGAAGAAGTCGAGCGCGGAGTCCGCATCCCGGTGGGAAGGGGCTTTGCTGGACGGGTGGCCGCCGAGCGGCGTCCGGTCGTGCTCCGCGACGTCGATCACGCAGACGTCCTCAACCCGCTCCTCTCCGAGAAGCAGATCAAGTCGCTCCTCGGCGTGCCGCTGCTCGTCCACGGCGACGTCGTAGGCGTCCTCCACGTGGGCAGCCTCGAGGAACGAGACTTCGCACCGAACGAGCTCGAGCTGCTGCAGCTCGCGGCCGACCGGGCGGCGATCGCGATCGAGCACGCACGCGTCTTTGAGGACGAGCGCGCGGCCCGTGCGAAGCTCGAGCGGCTGCAGGCGGTCACGGACGTCGCCCTCGCGCATCTCGACGTCGAAGAGCTGCTCCCCGTGCTCCTGCCGCGAATCCGGGACGCGCTCGGATCCGACACGTGTGCCGTGCTGCTTCTCGACGCGGAGCGCGGTGAGCTCGTGGCCCGTGCGGCGCTCGGGATCGAGGAGGAGGTCGAGCAGGGAGTCCGGGTCCCGCTCGGGAAGGGGTTCGCGGGACGGATCGCCGCGACCGGCCGCCCGGTCATCATCGACGAGCTCGCCAAGGCAGACGTGTTCAACCCGATCCTCCGCGAGAAGGGCATCCGGTCGATGCTGGGCGTGCCGCTGCTCGTCCAGGGCAGCGCGATCGGCGTGCTCCACGTCGGCACCCTGACCCCGCGCCGCTTCACCAGGGACGACCAGGAGCTGCTCCTGCTGGTGGCGGACCGCGTCGCGGTCGCGATCGAGCGCGCGCGGCTCCACGAGGAGCTGATCCTGCTCGACGAGCTCCGCGCCAACTTCGTCGCGATCGCCTCGCACGAGCTCCGCACTCCCGCGGCATCGGTCTACGGCGCGATCGCGACCGTCGTCGAGCGCAAGGACGAGCTGACCCCCGAGCTGCGCGACGAGCTGCTGCAGATCGCGTACGAGCAGGGGGAGCGCCTCTCGCGGCTGCTCGACCAGCTCCTCGACCTCTCGCGGCTGGACTCGAGGCGCATCCGCGTCTCGCCGCAGCCGATCGTCCTGCGGAGCGTGCTCTCCAAGATCGTGCGCGAGGCCGTTCCGCAGGAGACGCTGCTCGAGCTCGACGTTCCCAGCGATCTCGCCGTGATCGCGGATCCGCTCGTGCTCGACCGGGTCGTCTCGAACCTGCTCGTCAACGCCACGCGGCACGGGGAGCCGCCGGTCACACTCGCTGCCGAGCAGCGCGACCGGCACATTCGGATCTCCGTCGCCGACCACGGCGAAGGGGTGCCCGAGGACATCAGGCCACGGCTGTTCGAGCGCTTCGAGCGGGGCATCGACGCCCCGGGTACGGGCCTCGGCCTCGCCATCGCGCGGGCGTACGCGCGAGCCCACGGCGGCGACCTCGTCTACGACGACGCGGGCGGCGGCGCCCGCTTCGAGTTCGTGCTGCCGCGCGGAACTTGACGAAACTTCCGTAGCAGCAGAAGATCGGGACAACGGGAGGGGTTACAGCCGGAAGGGGAGTCTTGGCAGCGGCAGCGACGTACTTCGTGTTCCGCATCGGCCTGGGCGGCGTGTGCCTGCTCGCCGGGTTGGAGAAGGTACGGGCGCCGGGCGAATTCGTGCGCGGGGTCGAGAGCTACCGCCTGCTGCCGCGCGAGTTCGCTCCCGCAGCCGGAGCCGTGCTGATCGCGTTCGAGCTCGGGCTCGGAGCGCTCCTCGTGAGCGACCTCCTCCCCGTCGCGGCCGCCGTCGCGGCGATCGCGCTGTTCGCGGTCTTCTCCGCGGCCCTGGCGGTGAGCCTCGCGCGTTCGAACCGTGCGCCCTGCCACTGCTTCGGCGACTCCGAGCTCGAGACGATCTCTCCGGCCGCGCTGGGACGGGCGCTCGTGCTCTGCGGCCTCGCCGTGACGCTGCTCGCGCTGGCGCTCGACCATCCGGGCTCGCTCTCGGGAGGCCCGCTCGTCGCGAGCCTGCTCATGGCCGGCGCGCTGATCGCGGCGGCGCGGCTCTCGGGCCTGATCCCGCTCGCGTGGTCGTTCCTGCGCGCCCCCGCAACGATGCATCCGACCCCGACGCGCCGTGTCAGCTTCCGCCACCAGCCGCTGCACGTCCCCTTGTTCCCGGAGGAGTTGCGGTGAGCGGCGTCTGGCTCGCGTCCTACATCGTCCTCTGGGTGCTCGTGCTGCTGTTGGCGTTCCTGCTCGCCGGAGCGCTCCGCCAGCTCGGCCTCTTCCAGCTGCGGCTGGGCGACGACCCGGGCGCGCTGATCACCGACGGCGGACTCGACCGCGGCGCGACCGCACCGGACTTCACGGCCCTCGACTCCGAGGCGGGCGAGCTTGTCAGCCTGTCCGACCTGCCCGCGGTGCCGAGGATGCTCGTCTTCGCCTCGCCGGGCTGCCTCTCGTGCCGGGAGCTGATCCCAGGCCTGAACGAGGTCCGGAAGACGCGCGGCGGCTACGACTTCCTCGTCGTCTGCCGCGGCGACCTCGAGTCGTGCCAGGCCTTCGGCCGGATGAACGGGCTCGAGGCACCGATGGTCGTGGACACCACCGGGCAGATCGAAAAGGATTACCGCGTGACGCTGACCCCGTTCGCGTACCTGATCGACCACGAGGGACGCGTCGTCATCCGCGGGATCGCGAACGACTGGCGACAGCTCGAGTCGCTGCTCGAACAGGAGGGAACGCTCCAGGCCGGCTTGGGGTTCGTCCCGGTGGACGGCGAGCCGGCATTGACGGAGGAGGGCTGATGGACGTCGCCGGAAAGGCCGCACACATGCTCGCGCGCCGCTCGTCGCGCAGGCAGTTCGTCAAGTTCATGGGCGCCGGGTCGCTGGGCGTCGGGCTCTGGCTGACCCGCACCGACGTCTCGCTCGGTGCCGTGTCCGGCTGCGTCGGCTGCGGCGGCGGCCCGTGCAACCCGTGCTTCTCGCCGGCACAGCTCTGCGACACGCTCTCGGGCGACTACCCCTGCAAGCTGTGCTCGCAAGGCGGTGGCTGCCCGAGCGGCTGCCAGACCTCCGGCGAGTGGTTCTGCTGCCAGCCGAACGGCTGCCGGATGCGGTGCTCCGAGTGCAACTGCCCGCCGGGCTGCGGGAATCCCTCGTGCCACTGCTTCACGCAGCTGCACATCCCGTGCACGACGACGCACTCGAGCGCGATCCCCTGCCCCTGCGCCTCGTGATCCCGTTCCTCGCACTCGTCAGCCTCAGCCTCCTCGTCGGGCTCTCGACGGCCGCCAGCCCCTGAGGGCTGTCCATGGTCGGCCAGATCGGCCCCCTGGTCCAGGTGGGCAGGAGAAGGACAGCGCTGGCGCTCCACCTCCTCGGAGGTGCGGCGGGCGGCGCGACGATGGGCCTCGTGCTCGGGTTCGCCGGGCTCTTGCTCCGCGCGGCGGTCGGGGACACGCTGGACACCGTCTTCGCGGTCGTCGTCCCGGCCGCGCTCGCGTATGCGGCCGCGTCCGACCTCGGGCTGCTTCGCCTTCGCCAGCTGACCTGGGAGCGCCAGACGCCCGGCTCGTGGCCCTGCTCGCTCGGCCACTACCCGGGGATCTTCGCGTGGGGCTTCGACCTCGGGCTCGGCCTGACGACCCGCATCCCGTACCAGTCGCTCCTGGTCCTGCCGGTAGCGGCCGTGCTGGCGGGCAACCTCGCAGTCGCCGTCGCGATCATGACCGTCTACGGCACGGCGAGGGCGTTCGCGGTCGTGGCCGCAGTCTCGGCGGGCGGCGACGACTTCCCGGCCACGTGTGACGTGATCCAGAAGCGCCTCTTCTCGTTGAAGGGGCTCGTCGGAACCGCGGCGCTCGTGCTCGCAGCCGCAATCGTGATCTTCTAGGAGGTGCAGCGAATGGATGGAGCGATCTACGTCTTGACCCGCAACGTGCAGGGCGACCACGGAGAGGCGTTCCTGCAGAACGTGACGGTCTTCGCGGGCAGCCCCGACGAGGCGAGGGCGCTCGTGCGGAAGGAGTTCGCGCAGCTACGGAAGGGCTCGACCGCGGCCGAGCATCCCTACCGCGACGCGCCCGACTTCAGCGTCGACCGGATCGACCTCGACAACCACAAGCTGCTGTCGAATCACATCACGCGCTAGCTCTAAAAGCACGACACATGTTTATAGACTCCTCCACCTCGGCATATCCGAGCGAAGGAGGCAAGCATGGAGTGGGCAGCGTTGATCGCCTGGGTCATCACCGCCGGAGTAGGGTTCGTCCTGCTCTCGATGTGGCTTTCGCGTGGAGGAATGCGGCAGCGCGCGGGGGGCCGGATCCGGCCGCCGCTGATCCTCGGGCACTTCCTGCTCGCCGCGACCGGCCTCGTGCTCTGGATCGTCTACATCGCCGCCGACAACGACACGCTGGCCTGGATCGGCTTCGCGCTCCTGCTCGTCGTCGCGCTGCTCGGGTTCACGATGTTCGCGATGTGGCTCCAGCAACGGCAGCGCGCGGGCGCCGAGGGCGGTGACAAGCCGGCGGAGCAGCACTTCCCCGTCACGGTCGTGACGCTGCACGGGCTGCTCGCCGCGACCACGCTCGTGCTCGTCTTCCTGACGGCAATCGGCGTGTGAGACAGTCCCGGCCATGGCGACCATGGCCGACCTCGACGAGCTGGCGCTGGCCATGCCGCAGACGACCAAAGAGGTCGCCGAAGACGGCCGGCCGAGCTACCTCGTCCACGGCAAGCGCTACCTGATCCATCGCGGTCGGCGGCCGGACGCCGTCGACCCCGAGACCGGCGAACGGCTCGACGACGTGCTCATGTTTCGCGTCGACGATCTCGGCGTGAAGGAGCTGATGCTCTCGGACGGGCGCGGGATCTACTTCACGACGCCGCACTTCGACGGCTACCCGGCGGTGCTGGTGCGGATCCCGGACCTCGCGCGCCTCGATCTGGGAGAGCTCGGCGACCTCGTCGCGGAGGCCTGGCTGACCCGCGCGCAGAAGCGCCTCGCGAAGGCGTGGCTGGAGGAGCATGGAGAGCCAGAGCGCGAAGGCTGAGGGCTTCCGCGCCCTCCACGAGGGCGAGCCGTTCGTGATCCCGAACCCGTGGGATGCCGGCTCGGCCCGCGTGCTCGCGGCGCTCGGCTTCCGCGCGCTCGCCACCACGAGCTCCGGGTTCGCGTTCGCCCTCGGCAAGCGCGACGGCGGCACGAACCTCGACGAGGTCGTCGAGCACGTGGAGTCGCTCGCGGCCGCGACGGACCTGCCCGTGTCGGTCGACCTCGAGAACGGCTACGGGCGTGAGCCGGAAGACGCGGCGACCGCTGTCCGCCGAGTCGCCGAGGCCGGCGCCGTCGGCGGCTCGATCGAGGACTGGGACGCCGACGAGGGGCTCTACGAGCTCGAGCACGCGGTCGAGCGCGTGACCGCGGCGGTCGAGGCAGCGCGCCGCCTGCCCTTCCCGTTCACGCTCACGGCGCGGGCCGAGAACCACATCCGCGGTAATCCCGACCTCGATGACACGATCGCGCGCCTGGAGGCTTTCGAAGGCGCGGGCGCCGATGTGCTCTACGCGCCCGGCCTGCGGAGCGCTGACGAGGTACGCGCGGTCTGCGAAGCAGTCACGAAGCCGGTGAACGTGCTCGCCAGGCCGAACCTGATGATGGCCGAGCTCGCCGCCGCCGGGGCGCAGCGCGTGAGCGTCGGAGGCTCGCTCACCTGGACGGCGGTGCAGGCGTTCGTGTCGGCGGCGGAGGCGATCCGAGATCGTGGAGACTTCTCCGGGCTCGGCCCGGCCCCGCCGCTCGACGAGTGGTTTGCTCAGTGAACGGGCGACAGTCTCTGGAGCTTGCGGCGGGTGAGGCCGAGGTGGCCGACCCCGAGAGCGAGCAGCCCGCCTAGTACCCCGACACCCACGGCTGCGCCGGCGCGGACCGCGTCCTCCGCGGACGACTGGATGCCGCTCCAGTTCGCGATTCCCGCCCAGGAGTCGATCGAGAGGCTCCCGGGGCCGATCGCGCTCACCGCGTAGGCCGCGGTCAGCATCAGCAGCGGGAACTCGATCCCGCCCTCGGTGTTCCAGATGCCTTTGCTCCAGTGGACGTTCACGATCGCCACCGTCATCACGGCCGCGAGCAGCACGGTGCCGACAGGCGTGAGCAGGCCCGCCGCGATCGAGAAACCGCCCACGAGCTCGGCAGCACCCGCGACGAAGGCCATCAGCAGCCCCGGGCGCATCCCCGCCTGGTCGAAGAACGCGCCGGTCCCGCGCAGGCCGTGCGCCGAAAGCGCCTTCGGGGCACGGTCGGCCGGGACGAGCTTCTGCAGCCCGTGCCCCATGAACAGCAGGCCGGGCACGAGCCTGAGAACGAGCAATGCGATGTTCACGTGGACAACACCTCCTGTCCAAAGTGCACTTCCGCCTCGAGCCGCTCTCCAAACGGCACCTTGCTGAACGTGTTTGTCCGCAGCCCGGGTCGGGGCGGGACCGGATGGCTCGAACGGCGCCGGAGCGCACGCTTTCGGTGACGACACCAGGAGGTGCGACATGAGCCTCACCGCAACGGCCCGCTCGACCCCCGGCAAGCTGCGCCAGGAGGTCGTGATCGACGGCTATCACCGACTGATCACCGACGAGCCGGAGCATCTCGGCGGCGACGGCAGCGGGCCCGCGCCGCACGAGCTCTTCCCGGCCGCGCTCGCGGCCTGTGTCTCGACGACGCTCGTCCGGTACGGCCGGACGAAGGAATGGGACCTCGGACAGGTGACGGTGGACGTCGACTACGACCACCGCTCGACGCCGCGGAGATTCACGGTCGCGATCGAGCTCACGGGCGATCTCGACGACGAGCAGCTCGCGCGCCTCGAGAAGGTCGCGGCTGCGTGTCCGCTCCGGCGCTCGGTCGAGAGCGGGATCGTCTTCGAGGAGCGGCTCACGCGCAGTGCGCCGCTCGTGGCGGCCTGAAGATGAAGCGCAGGCGGATCGTCATCCTCGGCGCCGGGACCGGCGGGACGATGACGGCGAACCGGCTCCGCCGCCGCCTCGGGGCGGACGAGGCCGAGATCCACGTCGTCGACCGGGACGACCGGCACGTCTACCAGCCGGGGCTGCTGTTCGTCCCCTTCGGCCTCGCGAGCGTGGACGAGATCGTGCGTCCTCGCCGCCGGCAGCTCCGTGACGGCATCGCCTTCCACGAGAACGAGGTCGAGGCGGTCTGGACGGAGCGCGACGAGGTGCTGCTCGACGACGGCACGATCCTCCCGTACGACGTGCTCGTCGTCGCGACCGGAGTGCGCCTCCAGCCCGAGGAGACCGAAGGCCTGACCGGGCCCGGCTGGAACGAGCGGGTGTTCACCTTTTACGAGCCCGAGAGCGCAAGGTCGCTCGGGGCAGCACTGGAGCGCTTCGATGGCGGCCGCTTGGTCGTGAACCTCGTCGACATGCCGATCAAGTGCCCGGTCGCGCCGCTCGAGTTCGCGTTCCTCGCCGATTGGCACCTGCGCGAGCGCGGCGTTCGCAGCCGCACCGAGCTCGTCTATGCGACGCCACTCGACAGCGCCTTCACCAAACGGACCTGCGCAGAACACCTCTCGTTCCTCCTCGAGGAGAAGGAGATCGAGCTGGTGACGGACTTCAGCGCCGGGGAGGTGGACGGCGTCGGTGGCACGCTCGGCTCCTACGAAGGGCGCAAGCTCCAGTTCGACCTGCTCGTCACGGTCCCGGTGCACAGCGGTGCGGCCTACGTCGAGCGCTCACCGGGGCTCGGCGACGCGCTCGGGTTCGTCCCGACGGGCCGGGCGACCCTGCAGACCCGGGCGAAGGAGAACGTGTTCGCGCTCGGAGATGCAACCGATCTGCCGACGTCGAAGGCCGGCTCGGTGACCCATTTCGAGGCCGAGGTCCTGACAGAGAACATCGCGCGCTACTTCGCGGACCAGGAACTCGTAGCCGGGTACGACGGCCACGCCAACTGCTTCATCGAGACCGGCTTCCACAAGGCCCTGCTGATCGACTTCAACTACGAGACCGAGCCGCTTCCCGGCCACTATCCCACGGCCCTCGGGCTACCGCTCCTGCGCGAGTCGCGCCTGAACCATCTCGGGAAGTTGGCCTTCCAGTGGGTCTACTGGCACGCGCTCCTTCCAGGGCGCGAGATCCCGGGCCTCGGGCCGACGATGCCCGAGGCGGGCAAGCGGCGTGAACCCGTCCCGGCGAGCTAGGAGGAAGAGATGCGCACGATCATCGTGGAGACCGACGCCGAGGGGTTCCTCACCGACCCGGAGCAATGGGACGAACCGCTGGCCGAGGAGATCGCGCTCCAGAACGGCATCCCCGAGCTGACCGAGCGGCACTGGCTCGTCGTCCGGTTCATGCGCGAGCGCTATCTCGCGACCGGCAACGCGCCCTCAATCCGCTCGCTCGGCAAGGAATCGGGAGTTCCGGTCAAGGAGCTCTATCAGCTGTTTCCCAAGGGGCCGGCAAAGCTCGCCGCCAAGATCGGCGGAATCCCGAAGCCCAAGGGCTGCATCTAGAAAGGAGCATTGCGATGACCGTCACGCTGGAGGAGCCACAGCCTCTGACGAGCGAGCCGGAGACGATCGAGAAGGTCTCGATCGTGATCTCGAAGGGCTCCCTCGAGGGGATCTACCCCGGCCTGATCATGGCGAACGGCGCCCGAATGGAGGGCATCGAGGCCGATCTCTTCTTCACGTTCTTCGGCCTGGACGCGATCCGCACGCGGCGCTACAGGAACATCAAGGTGGCGACCGTGGGCAACCCGGCGCTGCACATGCCGAGCTGGCTCGGTGTGCTGCCGGGCGTCTCCGCGCTTGCGACATGGCTGATGAAGGGTCAGATGGAGAAGATCGACATCCCGCCGATCCCGGAGTTCATCGAGCTCGTCGGCGACTCGGGCGTCCACCTCTACGCCTGCAAGGCGAGCGTCGACATGTTCGGGCTGACGATGAAGGACTTCGTCCCGCAGGTCGAGGGCATCATCTCGGTCGGCGAGTTCTACGAGAAGGCGGCTGGAGGCCAGATCGTCTTCACGTAATGTCCGCTCGGTGAGCGTGACGGCGACCTTCCCGCAGCTCGACGGGCTGATGGAGCGCGAGCTCGAGCGGTTTCGCGAGGAACATCCCCGGTCGGCCGAGCTGAGCGAGCGGGCGAAGCGGTCGCTGCTCGGCGGCGTGCCGATGCACTGGATGGTGCGCTGGGCCGGCGGCTTCCCGGTGTTCGCGACCGAGGCCTCAGGCGCGCGCTTCCGCGACGTCGACGGCCACCAGTACGTGGACTTCTGCCTCGGCGACACGGGCGCGATGACCGGCCACTCGCCGGCGCCGACGGTGCGCGCCGTGAAGGAGCAGATCGACCGCGGGATCACGCTGATGCTCCCGAGCGAGGATTCGCTCTGGGTCGGGGAGGAGCTGGCACGGCGCTTCGGGCTGCCGTACTGGCAGTTCGCGCTGACGGCGACCGACGCGAACCGGTTCGCGATCCGGCTCGCGCGGGCCGTGACCGGCCGGCGAAAGATCCTCGTCTTCAGCTGGTGCTACCACGGAACGGTCGACGAGACGTTCGCAACGATCGTCGACGGGCAGGTGCGTGAGCGGGAGGGCAGCCTCGGCGCACCGGTCGAGCCCGCGGAGACGACGCGGGTGGTCGAGTTCAACGACGTCGAGGCGCTCGAGCGCGAGCTCGCCGAGGGCGACGTCGCCTGCGTCCTGGCCGAGCCGGCGCTGACCAACATCGGGATCGTCCTGCCGCAGCCCGGCTACCACGACGCGCTGCGGGAGGCGACGCGCCGCACCGGGACCCTGCTGATCATCGACGAGACGCACACGATCTGCTCCGGGCCGGGCGGCTACACCGCGGCCTACGGGCTCGAGCCGGATCTCCTGACGATCGGCAAGCCGATCGCGGGCGGCATCCCGGCGGCCGCGTACGGGTTCTCGGAGGACGTCGCGCGCCGCGTCGAGGACGCGATCCCGGAGCGCGAGGCGGACGTGGGCGGCGTCGGCGGCACGCTCGCGGCCAACGTGCTCTCGCTCGCCGCGATGCGGGCGACCCTCGGCGAGGTGCTCACCGACGATGCCTTCGAGCGGATGATCGCGCTGGGCGAGCGCTTCGAGGCAGGGGTGCAGCAGGTGGTCGACGAGCACTCGTTGCCCTGGCACGTCGTCCGGCTCGGCTGCCGGGTCGAGTACCTCTTCCGTGCGGAGCCCGCCCGCACCGGGGCCGAGGCCGCTGCCGGAGCGGACGAGACGCTCGACCGGTTCATCCACCTCTACGCGCTCAACCGCGGGATCCTGCTGACGCCGTTCCACAACATGGCGCTGATGTCGCCTGCGACGACCGAGGCCGACGTCGACCGCCACACCGAGGTCTTCGACGCGGCCGCGGCCGAGCTAACGGGCTAGATCCAGAACAGCGGAACCGTTGATGCGACCTGCGCGCAGGCGGTCGAGCGCCTCGTTCGCCTCCTCGAGCGCGAAGGCCTCGACGTGCGTCTCGACCGGCACGCGCGGCGCGAGCTCGAGCAGCTCCTCGCCGTCCTGCCGGGTCAGGTTCGCGACCGAGCGGACGGCGCGCTCCTCCCAGAGCAGCTCGTACGGGAACGACGGGAGGTCGCTCATGTGGATCCCCGCGCACACGACGATGCCACCCTTCTCGAGCGCCCGCAGCGCAACCGGGACGAGCGCGCCGACCGGCGCGAAGACGATCGCCGCGTCGAGCGGCTCCGGCGGCTGCTCGCCCGAGGCACCTGCCCACTCGGCGCCGAGCGACCTCGCGAGCGCCTGACCCTCGGAGTCGCCCTCGCGCGTGAACGCGAACACCCGCCGGCCCTGCCAGCGCGCCACCTGGGCGACCAGGTGGGCGGACGACCCGAAGCCGTAGAGCCCCAGCCGAGCCGCATCGCCGGCGAGACGCAGCGAGCGGTAGCCGATCAGCCCCGCGCAGAGCAGCGGCGCCGCGTGCACCGCCGAGTACCCCTCGGGAATCGGGAAGCAGAAGCGCTCGTCGGCGACCGCCGTCTCCGCGTAGCCCCCGTCGACGTGATAGCCGGTGAAGCGCGCGTTGTCGCAAAGGTTCTCGCGGCCGCTCTGGCAGAAGCGGCACTCGCCGTCCGTCCAGCCGAGCCAGGGCACGCCGACGCGCGAGCCCGTCGCCTCGTCGATGCCCACGATCTGGTGGCCGAGCACGAGCGGCAGCTTCGGCTCCGGGAGCTCGCCGTCGACGATGTGGAGGTCGGTGCGGCAGACTCCGCAGGCCTCGACCCGGATCCGCAGCTGCCCGGGCCCGGGCTCCGGCTCGCGAAGTTCGGCTTGACGAAGCGGTTCGCCGGGTACGTCCAGAACCATCGCACGCACGCTCCTAGGCTACGGTGCGGCCTTGCGCCTCGCGGCGGCAGGGCTCGCCTCGGCGGGTACCTCCGGCGAGTGGCGGCCCGACATGGACGACGCGATCCAGTACGCGTCACAGCGGCACGGGGTGATCGCGTTCGCGGTGCGGACGCCCACGCGCTCGTGGGGCTGGCACTCGGCCGAGACGCTGCCGTCCGCAAGCGTGCTGAAGGCGATGCTCCTCGTCGCCTACCTCGACCTCCCGTCCGTGCGCGGCCGCGCCCTCCGCCCGGCCGACCGCGCGCTGCTCGCGCCGATGATCCGCCGCTCCGACAACGCCTGCGCGGGCCGCGTGCTCGGGATCGTCGGCCCGGCCCACGTCCACGCCGTCGCCGACCGCGCCGGCATGCGCCGCTTCAGGCTGGTCACGGGAATCTGGGGCCTGAGCCGGATCGACGCCGCCGACCAGGCCCGCTACTTCTTCCGCATCGACGCGCTCACCACGCCGCGCCACCGTGCCTACGCGCTCCACTTGCTGAACACGATCGTGCCCAGCCAGCGCTGGGGAATCGCGCGCGTGCGGCCGCCAGGCTGGCGGCTGTACTTCAAGGGCGGCTGGGGCTCCGGCACCGGCTGGGTCGACCACCAGGTCGCGCTCCTCACCCGCGGCGACGAGCGGATCTCGGTCGCGATCCTGACCTTCCACGACGGCAGCCATCCCTACGGCGAGGAGACCCTGCGCGGGATCGCGCTCCGGCTGCTGAGCGGCCTAGACTCGGCCGACGCCGTTTCCTAGACCAGGAGGACAGGCATGGAGCCTACGACGGAGCACGCGTATCCCGTCCAGTTCGACGTCGCGTATCCCGACCGAGACCTCAACCGACTCACGACGTTCTTCCGGATCTTCACCGCCATCCCGATCCTCATCGTGATCGGCGCGGTGGAGCACTACTACGGCTGGGGCGGAAACCACGGCGAGGGGTACGCAGGCGCCGGCGGCGCGCTGCTCTTCCTGCCGGTGCTCCTGATGATCGTCTTCCGGCAGAAGTACCCGCGCTGGTGGTTCGACTGGAACCTCGAGTTCTCGCGGTTCTCGAACCGGGTCGGCGTCTACCTGGCGCTGATGGACGACACCTACCCGTCGACCGACGACCACCAGGCGGTCTCGCTGCACTTTCCCTACCCGGACGCGAAGGAAGGGCTCAACCGCTGGTTGCCGCTCGTGAAGTGGTTCCTCGCGATCCCGCACTACATCGTGCTGCTCTTCCTGTCCATCGCGGCCTTCTTCTGCGTGATCTTCGCCTGGTTCGCGATCCTGTTCACGGGCCGCTACCCGCGTGGGCTGTTCGACTTCCTGGTCGGCGTGGGCCGGTGGGCGAATCGGGTCGGGGCGTACGCGTTCACGCTCGTCACCGACGAGTACCCGCCGTTCAGGCTCGCGCCGTGAGCACGCGGCCGCGCCAGTAGACGTACCGGCCGGCCGGCAGGTCCCACCACACTTCGGCCGAGGTCGGCAGCCGGAAGCCGCCGAGCACCGCGTAGTCGGAGAAGGCGCCCGCCCACGGCGTCGGCCTGCCTTCGTAGCGGCGCAGCTCCGACGAGGCGCGGACGATGTCGCCGTCCTCGTCGAAGTCGAGGCGGACCGCGAGACCGCGGGCCGAGACCTCGACTGCGTGCTCGTCGAGCTCGCGCCACACGAGCTCCGGGTTGTGCGCCATCGCATGCGGGACCCACGGCAGCTCGGCGAGGTAGCGGATGATCTCGCCCTCGGCGATCTCGGGCCCGGCCTTGCGCTGGAGCGGGATTCCGGCAAGGCGCACCTCCAGCCTGCCCTCGCCGTCCTCGTAGCCGTCCGTCACGCGAAGGCCGAACGGGAAGCGCGCCCGCCACGAGAACGCCACGCGACGGACCTCGAAGTCCTCTTCGGCCGTGAATCCCAGCGCGCGGCCCCCGGGTTTCAGCCACATCTGCCCCTCCTGGGTGATCCGCACTCGCTCCGGAGCGCTGGTCACGAGCGCACGCTCGCCGTAGCGCGCTACGAGCTCAACCACCCGTCTGCCGGAGGTGCTCGCTTGCGACGCCGACCCAAGAGGCCGCGCTGGCTCTGCCAGTGTGGCCGTCTAACGCACGGTGTGGGAGCACGAACCTCTGCGCGCTAACCACCTGTCTCGGAGAAGTGCTGGTAGTCGGGCGACGAGGTCCAGCGGCCGCCCCACTGCCAGCCGACCGTGGCGAAGTCATTGACGAGCAGGCCGCCCCGATAGGCCATCCCGGGACGGATCCGCGAGCGGTTCAGGTAGGCCCGGCCCGCGCGGGGATGGACGCGGCCGCCTTCGAGGTACGGGTTCTCGACCGGGTCCACGTCGATCGCGAGGCCATACGCGTGCACCGACCAGCGCTTTGGGCCCGGCCCGATCACGTAGCGGCAGTTGAACGCGGCGGTGTTGTCGGCCGCAAGAGAGCGCTCGTCCACGCCCCGGTAGGCGTCGATCGGGCGCAGCCGGCGGATCGGGAACCGCGCCGAGTAGAGGCGGCGGAAGACGCGCACGACGTTCCCGACGACCCGCGCGTTGACGACCAGGGCGCCCGTGTGCGCGCGGCCGTCGAAGCCCCAGTACGAGAGCCGCACGCGCCGCAGCTGCGCGGGGGCCACCGGGCAGCCGCGATGCCACGAGTAGGGAAGCTGCGCGGCGCTGACCCGCGAGGCCGAGTGCGTGAACGGCGGCTGCAGCGCCACGAGCGCGGCCAGGAGAATGCTCATCGCCCGTAGTCTGCCGGGCCTGAGGTGGGCCGTCCTCGCCGCCGTCGCCGCCCTCTGCCTCGCCGCTTCCGCATCCGGGGGCGGGAAGAGCGTGGCGGCCTGTCCTGCCACGCTCGCGAACCAGCTCGCGTCGACCGGCACCGCGACGCAGCTCGTGACCGTCGTCGCGGCCTCCCGCGCCTCGACCCAAGGGCGGCTCCAGCTGTGGTGGAAGCGCGGTGACTGCTGGCGCGCGCTCGCCGGCCCGTGGTGGGCGTGGCTGGGGCAGCGCGGGGTCTCCGATCACAAGCGGGAAGGCGACCGCACGACGCCGGTCGGTGTCTTCGGCTTCCTGCCGGTGATGTACGGAATCGACGCCAACCCCGGCGTCCACTACCGCTACCACCGCATCGTCTGCGGCGACTGGTGGGTCGAGGACTCGAAGTCGCGCTGGTACAACCGCTTCCGCCACGTTCCCTGCGGGTCGAGCCCCCCGTTCCGGGTGACGAGCGAGGACATGTCGCGCTCGCCGACGGCCTACCGGCACCTCGCCGTGATCGCCTACAACACGAAGCCGGTCGTCCCGGGCCGGGGCTCGGGGATCTTCCTGCATGCGAGCACCGGCCGGCCAACGCTCGGCTGCGTGAGCCTGCCGCTGCCGCAGCTCCTGCAGGTCCTGCGCTGGCTGCGCCCGGCGAGCTCGCCGCTGATCGCGATCGGGACTCGACAGCAGATCGCCCGACTCTAGGATCTGTCCGTGACCGAGCCGGAGATCACGCGAGCCACTGCAGCCCTGGAACAGCAGCGCACGGTCCGCGGCCTGCTCGAGACCGCCTGCGAAGAGTTCGTCGGGATGCTCCAGGCGGAGGCCTGCGCGATCTCCCGCGTCGTCGGCGACCTCCTCGTCGCCCTCGCCGAGTTCTCGTGTGGACAGGACCCGCTGGAACTCGGGCACGAGTACCTGATCTCCGACTACCCGCTGACGCTCGAGGTCGTCCAGGGCGGCGAGGCCCGCTACGTCTCCCTGCACGAGGACATGCCCGACCCGAACGAGGCCGAGCTGCTGGAGCGGCTCGGCTTCGACTCGCTGCTGATGGTCTCCCTGCCTGCAGCCGGAGACTGCTGGGGGCTCGTCGAGGTCTACGCCGACGAGAAGCG
>DATDMJ010000043.1:0-2020 GCA_036518855.1 Gaiellaceae bacterium
CTGGAACTCGCTCTGCTCCAAGCGTCACGGGCTCATGTACCCGCCGACGTGCACGCCGAGCGACTCGGCGATCTGGGGCCGGGCCGGTGCGGTCGTCGTCCCCGGCAGCGGCAAGCTCCTCGTGGCCACCGGCAACGGGCCTTGGAACGGTCACGACAACTGGGGTGACGCGGTGCTCGTCCTCTCGCCCAAGGCGAGGCTGGTCGGCAACTACACGCCCACCAACACCGACGTGCTCAACACCCAGGACATCGATCTCGGCTCGACGTCTCCCGTCTATCTCACCTCGCGGCTCATCGCGCAAGGTGGCAAGGACGGGAAGATCCGGCTCCTCTCGCTCTCGCGGCTCAGGGGCACGCGTCCGCACAAGGGGCACGAGCTCCAGATCGTCTCGACACCTTCGGGCAGCGACCTCTTCACCGCGCCGGCCGTCTGGCGAAGCGGCAACCGGATCTGGCTCATCGCGGCTGACGGCGGTGGAACCCAGGCGTGGTCGCTGAGCGGCGGGAAGCTTCATTCGGTCTGGCGGAACGGCAATAACGGCACGAGCCCGGTCCTCGCCGGCGGGCTGCTCTGGGTCTACGACCAGGGCGGCGGCTTGCGCGTCTACCAGCCGGCGAACGGAAAGCTCCTCGCGACGCTCAACGCCGGCGGCGGCCACTGGAACAGCCCGATCGTGACTGACGGGCGGGTCGCGCTGCCGGAGGGCGACGCGAACGACCACGCCACGAACGGCCTGCTCGACATCTGGCGCGTCAAGACGGGCTAGGCCGAGCGGCGGCGGCGAACCTGCGGCGCCTGCTGGCCGAGTGCCGCGTAGGCGAGCGCCTGTAGCGACTCGTTCAGGGTCGCTAGCTCACGCGCCAGCCGGAGGAAGTTCTCGTCGTTGTCGAGCCGCTTGTTGGTCTTCTCGAGCTCGTTGCCGATGCGGTCGAGCTTCTCGAGGATCAGATCGAAGCGCCTGTCGGAAAGGTCGTGCTCCACGGGCTCATCGTAGTGGGATCGCGGCCAGTTCCTCGCGAGTGCGCACGACGATCGCCTCCGCACCGAGCGCCGCCTGTACCTCGGCGAGCGTCCCGATCACCTCTGCCTCCCGTGCGGCTCCGGCGTGCGCGAGCGCGATCTCGGCGAGCTCGCGGGGCGCGTCGCTGAAGACACCGATCCGCACGCCCGCAGCGTTGAGCCGGCGCAGGGCGGAGTTCGTATCCGCGCGAGGACGGATCCAGAGCGGCGCGCGATCGGCTGCGAACCGCGTCAGGAGCGGGCGCCAGTCACCGAGCGCCTCGTCGAGGACGGCTCCCGCTGCCTCGCGATCGTCGGGCACGTCGAGCTCGACGCGGGCGCGTCGGGCTGCGTCCTCGAGCCACGCGTCCCACAGCGGCCGCGTGTCGGCGAGCACGCCGTCGAGGTCGAGCGCGAGGGGAGGGCCGGCCACGAAGGGCGATGCTAGAGTCCCGCCACATACCGGCGAGCGGTGAGGGAACTCCGGTGCAAGTCCGGGACGGTCCCGCCGCTGTAAGGGGAGACGCTCTTCCGCCACGAGGCCACTGGGTCGCAAGCCCGGGAAGGCGGCGGGGGAGGGAGCCCCGAGTCAGAAGACCTGCCGCCCGCCGCGACAAACCCGAACCCCTCGCGGAAGGAGGATTCGTGCACCGCATCACCATCGCTGTCGTCGCGGCCTGTGCCGCGGCCCTCGCCGCCGTCTCTCTCTCGGCGGCCGCGTACCAGCCGACCCGGGCTCAGCACCGTTTCCCGCACCGGATCATCTCGCTCTCGCCGACCGTGACCGAGGATCTGTTTGCGATCGGCGCCGGCAAGCAGGTCGTCGCCGTCGACAACCAGTCGAACTATCCGAAGCGCGCGCCACGCACCAGCCTCTCGGGCTACACGCCGAACGTCGAGGCGATCGCCGGCTACCACCCTGATCTCGTACTCATCTCCTACGACCCGGGCGGCCTCGCAACGCAGCTCCGCAATCTCGGGATCAAGGTCGTGTTCGAGGCGGCGGCCAACAACCTGA
>DATDMJ010000044.1:0-5208 GCA_036518855.1 Gaiellaceae bacterium
CGACTTGGCGCTGCCCTGCGGGTAGCCGGCGCAGCGCCGCCTCCAGGATGGACGCAACCTCGTGACCGTAGTCCGTGGCCCCGGGCGGCAATACCGGCGAGATCTCCGCGCCGCGCTTCCTCGCCTCGTCCGCGAAGCGCCGCTTCGCGACCGTGTACAGCCAGGCAAGCGGCGGCCCCCCGCCGTCGCCCAACGAGGCGGCAGCGTCCGCGAAGACCTGCTGCGTCAGCTCTTCCGCTCGGTGGTGGTCGTTCGTGCGCCAGCGGAGATAGCGGTAGACCTGGTCGTAGTGGCGCCGGAAGGCGCCCTCGGCAGCGTTCACGCCCGGTTTCTCGGTCAAGTGAAGGAAAAGTAACGCGAGCTCAGGCCGCTGACCGCACCGCGTCCTCGTAGACGCGGTCGCGGGTGAAACGCTCGAGCTCGTCGCTCAGCTGGTCAGCGGGTGCTGGCGGATCGCCAGGCGGGAACGGTGCGGGCTCGCCGTCGATCTCGACGCCGATCAGCTTGTCGGCGTCTTCGTGCTCGAGCGCGATCTCGCGCTTCAGCCTCGAGCGCAGCCACCCGGCAAGCAGATGGGCCTGCGCCTCGGTGCCGGTCACCTTGATCCGGCTGACGTCCGCGATCCCCGGCCAGAGCGACGCGAGCTGCGGACGCCAGCGGCTCGTCCGGGCCCAGGCGATGTCGGAGACCGCGACGCGGTCGAAGACCTCCGCCAGCCGCTCGTACGGTTCCGGCAGGCCGGGCCACTCGGTGCTGTCGACGATCAGGCGGTCGACCGTGTCGATCAGCTGCTCGAACGGCTGCTCGCCGAACGGCGGCACGCCGCGCCAGCGGAGGAACACCGGCAGATCCGGGAGCAGCAGCGGCTCGACGACGCTTGCCGGCGCCTGCATCCGCTTCCCGCAGAGCTTCAGCCGGATCGTCTCCATCGAGACCTTGCGATCCTCACCCACCGGGTAACAGTCGACCTCGACGCTCGCCTCGAGCCCGTCCTCGGCCTCGGGCTCCGGCACGAGGACGATCGTCCGCGACGGGTGCCGCTCCGCGAGCCCGGCCAGGACGTCCTCGGCCGCCTCGACCCACTGCTCGGGCACCCAGGCCAGGTGCGTCATGACGCTCGTCCGCTGCATCGGCTCACCGGACTCGCCCATCCGCTGCGAGCCGAGCTCGCGCTCGATCTCGGCGATCGAGGCTAGTGCCGTCGCCACGAGCGCCCGTCCCGCCGCATCAGCTCGTCCGCCGCACCCGGGCCCCAGGTGCCGGCCTCGTAGTTCGGGAAGGCCGGACGGTCGCGCTTCCAGAACCCGACGACCGCGTCCACGAGCGACCACTGCTCCTCGACCTCGTCCGACCGGGTGAAGAGGGTGGCGTCGCCGAGCAGGCAGTCGAGGATCAGCCGCTCGTAGGCCTCGGGGATCCCGGTCCGGAAGGCGCCGCCGTAGAGGAAGTCCATGTGCACGGTCCGCAGCTGCAGGCCCTGGCCCGGCACCTTGGCCGCGAACTCGAGCGAGACGCCCTCGTCGGGCTGGATGTGGATGACGAGGACGTTCGGCTGCAGCTCTCCGTCGGCCGCTTCCTCGAACGGCGGGTGCGGCGCGCGCTTGAACTCGATCGCGATCGTCGTCTCGCGCCGCGCGAGCCGTTTCCCCGCCCGCACGTAGATCGGCGTGTCCGCCCAGCGCCAGTTGTCGACGAAGAGCTTCGCCGCGACGAACGTCTCCGTCATCGAGTCGCGCGCGACGCCCGGCTCATCGCGGTAGCCGGGCACCTCTTCGCCCTCGACGAAACCGGGGCCGTACTGCCCGCGCACGACGTCCTTCGGCGCGGGCGTCGGCATGGCGCGCAGCACCTTCACCTTCTCGTTGCGGACCGACTCGGCGGTGAAGTCGATCGGCGGCTCCATCGCGGTCAGCGCGACGAGCTGGAGCATGTGGTTCTGAAAGATGTCGCGGATCGCGCCGGCCTGCTCGTAGAAGGCGGCGCGCCCTTCGATCCCGATCGACTCGGCGACCGTGATCTGGATGTGGTCGACGAACTGGCGGTTCCAGATCGGCTCGAAGATGCCGTTCGCGAAGCGCAGCGCGAGCAGGTTCTGGACGGTCTCCTTGCCGAGGTAGTGGTCGATCCGGAAGACCTCGCTCTCGTCGAAGTGCTGCTGGAGCATCGCGTTCAGCTCCCGCGCGGAGGCGAGGTCGTGGCCGAACGGCTTCTCGACGATCAGCCGCGTCCAGCCGTCGGTCGTGCGGTGGGCGCCGAGCACCTCGACGATCGGCGCGATCGCGCTCGGCGGAACGGCGAGGTAGTAGACGCGGTTGCCGCCCGTGCCGAAGTGCTCGTCGTAGTCGTTGAGGATCTCCGTGGTGGGCTGGAGGCCCTCCGCGTCCGAAGGGTCCGTCGCGACGTAGCGGGTCCGCTCGGCCAGCCAGTCCCAGGTCTCCTGCCGGAACTCGTCGCGCCCGAACTCCTGGACGGAGCGCTTCATGGACTCGCGGAAGTCGTCGTCGCTCTCCTCGGTGCGCGAGACGCCGACGATCCCGAAGCGCTCCGGCAGCAGGTGCCGCAGGGCAAGCGAGTAGAGCGCGGGAAAGAGCTTGCGCTTGGTCAGGTCGCCCGAGGCGCCGAAGATGACGAGCGCGCAGGGGTCGGGCGTGCGCCTGAGCCGCAGCCCCTCGAGGAGCGGATTCTGCTGCTCCTCGGTGACCGCCATCAGCCGCTCTTCTCGAGGTGGCCGCCGAAGGCGTTGCGCATCGCGGAGAGGACGCGGTTGCCGAACTCGGCCTCGCCGCGCGAGGAAAAGCGGTCGAAGAGCGACGCCGAGAGCACCGGCACCGGCACGCCTTCCTCGACGGCGGCCTGGACCGTCCAGCGTCCCTCGCCCGAGTCGCTCACGTGGCCGGCGTAGTCGTCCAGCATCGGCGACTGGTGCAGCGCCTGCGCGCTCAGGTCGAGCAGCCAGGAGGCGATCACGGAGCCGCGGCGCCAGACCTCCGTGATCGCGGCGAGATCGAGCTCGTAGCGGTAGTGGTCGGGGTCGCGCAGCGGCGCCGTCTCGGCGTCCGGCGCCTCGTCGCGCAGGCCGACGTTCGCGTGCTTGAGCACGTTGAGCCCCTCGGCGTACGCCTCCATGAGCCCGTACTCGATCCCGTTGTGGACCATCTTCACGAAGTGGCCCGCGCCGGACGGGCCGCAGTGCAGCCAGCCCTGCTCCTCCGGTGCCGGATCTCCCTCGCGGCCGGGCGTGCGCTCCGCCGCGTCGACCCCCGGCGCGAGCGTCTCGAGCACGGGCTGGAGCCGCGTGACCGCTTCGTCGTCGCCGCCGACCATGAGGCAGTAGCCTCGGCGGAGGCCCCAGACCCCGCCGCTCACGCCGACGTCCACGTAGTGAATGCCGCGCTCGCGAAGCTCCCGCGAGCGACGGAGGTCGTCCACGTAGTACGAGTTGCCGCCGTCGACGATCGTGTCGCCCTCGGCGAGGTGCGGCGCGAGCTCGGAGACGACCGAGTCGACGATGCCGGCCGGGACCATCAACCACACCGAGCGCGGGGCGTCGAGCTGCCCGGCCAGCTCCTCCAGCGAGGACGCGGTCGCGTCGACCTTCGGGTCGAACGTCCTGACGTCGTGCCCACCCTGGGTGAGCCGGACGGTCATGTTGCCGCCCATCCGTCCGAGTCCGACCATCCCTAGCTGCATCAGAGGTCCTCCAGTCTCACGCGGACGATGCGGCGGCCCCGTTCCTCGAGCGCGGCGAAGTCGCCCGCCGCCTGCGAGCGGATCAGCCGCCGGAAGCCGAACTTGCGCCCGGGGATCGCGAGCTCGGGGCCGGGATCGTCGACCACCTGGATGAAGAGGCCCTTGTTCGGGCCGCCCTTGTGGAGCTGGCCGGTCGAGTGCATGTACCTCGGGCCGAGCCCGTGGGTGACGACGCAACCCGTCTCGTGCGCGCGGTGGATCATGGGCTCGAGCTCGCGCTCGCGGGCCGGGTCGATGAACGCCTGGATCGCGACGTAGTCGCCTGGCTGCGCGCGGTCGAGCAGCTCGTCCACCGAGCCCCGCGGCTCCAGCTCGGGCTCTCCTCCCGCGAGCACCTCGTTCGTCTTGTCCTTCGCCGCCTGGACGTCGGGCTGGTCGAACGGGTTGATCTCGAGCACGGAGCCGGCGACCGCCGTCGCAAACTCCCAGCGGAAGAACTCCTGCCCGAGCTCGTACGGCGCCGAGAGCCGTACCTCGGGCGCCTGGCGGTCGAGGCCGTCCGGCGACTCGCCGGGGGCCGGGATCAGGCCCTTGCCTCGCTTGCCCGTGGACTCCGCGAGCAGCTGCTCGACCCAGAGGCCGAAGTCGCTCGTGTTCGGGTTGATCGTGATCTTGTCCTTGCCGTCCTGCCAGCCGTGGCCGAGCTCGAGGCCGAGCTCCAGCCCGGGATTGCCCTCCTCTCCGCGGCAAGCCTCGACCATCTCGTCGACGCGCTCGAAGAACCGCTCGAGGTCGAGGCCCATCAGCACGGCCGGCACGATCCCGAAGGCGGAGAGCGCCGAGTAGCGGCCGCCGATCGTCGGCTCGCCCTCGAAGACGGCGAGGAACTCCCGCTCGCGCGCGAGGGCCTCCAGGTCGGACCCGGGGTCGGTGATCACGGCGAACCGCTCGCCCCGCTTGCCGGCCTTGGCCCAGAAGTAATCGAGGTGGCAGCGCGTCTCGAGCGTCGTCCCCGACTTCGACGCCGCGATGAAGAGGGTGCGCTCGAGGTCGAGGCTCGCGGTCGCGTGCCGGATCATCGCCGGGTGCGTGGTGTCGAGGACGTGGACCGAGCCCGCCTCGAAGGTCTCTTTCAGCACATGCGGCGCGAGGCTCGAGCCGCCCATCCCGAGCAGGACGAACGTGTCGATCACCCCGGGCGCGGCGACGTCCTCGGCGAAGCGGAGCAGTTCGTCGATACGGCTACGCATGCGCATCGGCTCGTCGAGCCAGCCGAGCCACCTGGCCTCGTCCGCGCCGGTCCAAAGTGTCGCGTCGCGCGCCCAGATGCGTTCCACCAGCTCCGCCGGTGCGATCGTGCTCACCGTTCGGACTCCAGGAAGTCGAGCACGAGCCGGTCGAACTCCTCCGGTCGCTCCATGCTCGGGACGTGCGCCGTGTTCGCGATCTTCTCGAAGCGCGCATTCGGGATCTCGCGCGCGAGGCGGTCGGCAATCGCGTGCATGTCCGGCACGTCCT
>DATDMJ010000045.1:0-29636 GCA_036518855.1 Gaiellaceae bacterium
GAGCTTCTCGATCGCCGCCGGCCTGCCGACCTTCGAGATCGCAAGGATGATGGGGACGAGCATCGAGCAGATCGAGAAGACCTACGGGCACCTGCTGCCGGATGCGATCGAGCGCGGCCGTGGGGCGCTGGATGCCTTCGACGCACGCTCCGAGGAGGCGTTTGGGCAGCGAATGGGCAGCGAGTAGCCCGCCACCCCGAACACCCACCCCCAACGAAAACCCCGCAAACGGCGGGGTTTTCTCCTATCGGGGCGCCGAGATTTGAACTCGGGACCTCTAGTCCCCCAGACTAGCGCGCTAACCAGGCTGCGCCACGCCCCGTCCGGTGTTCACTCTAGCTCACCGCCTGGTGAGCGGAAACGGCCGCCCGGCACGGCCGCGCGGCCTCTCAGACGGCATCGCACGCGACGCCTCACAGGCTGCTCCAGGTTCGTTCCGAGGGAGTTGTCTCGGCACCGAGAACTGTGCGCAGGTCCAGGCGAAATCTGTCCTTCCCTAACCGGTGCGCATACGACATACTCGCTTGGTGCAGGCGGGTGCCGCCCCTCCGATCCGTGTCCTGCTGGCTGACGAGCGACCGCTCTTCGCGAACGCCGTCCAGACCATGCTCGCGACACATCCGCGCTTCGAGCTCGTCGGCGTCGCCTCCCGCGGAGAGCAGGCGATCGAGCTGGCGAGCGAGCTCGCCCCGGACCTCGTCCTGATCGACGCGGAGCTTCCGGATCTCGACGGGCTCGAGGTCACGCGCCGGATCTGCGAGGACTCGTCGCCCCGGATGGTGATCCTCACGGGGGAGGAGCCGGACGTCGACTCGGTCGAGGCGCACGACGCGGGTGCCGGCGCGTGCTTGCCGAAGGCGCACTCGGCGGCCGACCTGCTCGACACGCTCGAGTTCACCGCGCTGCTCCTGGACGCCACGGACGCACTTCCGCAGAAGCCTTAAGAAACTTGCTCGAACCTGGCCTTTAGCGGGTAGGCGCCCGCCGACGCGGCCATCAGACTTGGTTCGGGACAGAGGGATGGTGCGCTTGAAACTCCACGATCCGTCGGTGGCGCCAGAGCTGGTCTCGTTTCTGCGCCGCTGCCAGTGCGAGGTCCGGCACCTCGGGCCGACGCTGGTCGGCGTGGGCGTCGGGCACCCCGTCGACCCCGAGGCCGCCGCACGCCGGTTGCAGGACGGCCGCTGCTACTGCTGCGGCGAGCAGATCGAGCTCGTGCTCTTCCGCCTCGGCTCGCCGCGCTGCCACGACTGCCGCGAGAGCTCCGGCGACAGGACGACCCGCGCGAACGAGACGTGGACGCGCATGGAAGTCGAGTCGTACCTGAAGATCTGGCGCCTGCGGAATCCGGACGCGCTGGTCGAGCTCGTCGCCTAGGCGCCGAGCCGTTTGTAGAGCCGGTCGATCAGGTCGGGCATCGCCTCGAGCTTGCGCGTGATCACGCGGAGCCGATATTCGCGGAAGTGCTCGGGTTCGACGTCGAGCGCTTTCGCGAGCTGGCGCACGACCTTGTCGGACGGCACCGGCCGGTTGCCGTGCACGAGGTGGTTGAGATAGCCCGCCGAGAGCTTCGTCTTGTCGGCGAGCGCCCGGTAGGTCACGCCGGTCTCGCCCATCAACCGCTCGATCGTCGGGCCGAAGGGCTCCTCGCTGAAGCGGCGGCGCCTGGCCATCAGCGCACGCCGCCGAGCTCGGCGATCACGACGCGGCTCTCCTCACCGGTCGCGCGGTCGCGCACGTCCACGGCGCCGTCCTCGGTGGTCTTCTTACCCACGGTCACGCGCAACGGGCAGCCCAGCAGATCGGCGTCGGCGAACTTCTCGCCGGCCCGCTGGTCGCGGTCGTCGAGGAGCACGTCGGCTCCGGCCTCGTCCAGGACGCGCGCAGCTTCGGCCGCCTGCTCCTCGACCCCCGGAAGCGCGACCACGTGCACGTCGTACGGCGCGAGCTCCCGAGGCCAGACGATGCCTTGCTCGTCGTGGTGCTGCTCCACCGCGGCCGCCATGATCCGGCCGGGGCCGATCCCGTAGCTCCCCATCAGCAGCGCCTTCTCGACGCCGTCCTCGTCGAGGAACGTCGCCTCCAGGGGCGCCGAGTACTGCGTCTCGAGCTTGAAGATGTGTCCCACCTCGATCGCCACCTGGAGATGTAGATGCCCGCCGCACTCCGGACATGCGTCACCTTCGCGAATCTCTCGCAGATCGGCGAACCGGGGCTCGAAGTCGCGGCCTGCCTGGACGCCGCGAAGGTGGACGTCGTCGCGGTTGGCGCCGACCACGTACTGGCCCTCGCGCAGCGACTCGTCCGCGATCACCTCGACCGCCGCGCCGACCGGGCCGATCGAGCCGCCTGACGCGCCGAACGCCTCCTGGATCTCCTCCTGCTCGGCCGGCCGGTAGTCCTCGCCGAGGGCCTCGAGGAGCTTCATCTCGTTGAGGCGATCGTCGCCGCGGACCAGGGCGAGCACGACGCGCCCGTCGGTGACGACCGGCATCGCCTTCGCCGTGGCGCGGGGGTCGACGCCGAGGAACTCCGAGACGTCCTCGATCGTCCGCTGACCGGGCGTCTCGACCTCCTGCGGCCCGGGTAGCTCGTCGGGAAAGTCGGCTGCCGAAGGCCGCCCCTGGGCGATCTCGAGGTCGGCTGCGTAGTCGCCGTTCTCGCAGGTCACGAGCGTGTTCTCGCCCGACCCGGAAGGCGCGAGGAAGTCCTTGCTGCCGCTGCCGCCCATGATCCCGGACTCGGCGGCGACCTCGTAGGTCTCGAGCCCGCAGCGCTCGAAGATCCGGGTGTAGGCAACCGAGTGCTTGCGAAAGCTCTCGTCGAGCCCGGCCTCGTCGCGGTCGAACGAGTAGCCGTCCTTCATGATGAACTCGCGGACCCGCAGGAGACCGCCGCGGGGGCGCGGCTCGTCCCGGTCCTTGGTCTGGAAGTGGTACCAGATCTGCGGCAGCTCTCTGTACGACTGGATCTCGCGCCCGTGGAAGGCCACGGTCTCCTCGTGGGTGAGCGGCAGGATGTAGTCGCGCCCGGTGCGATCCTTCAGCTTGAAGAGCTCGGGGATGCCGATCCGGCCGGTCGTCTCCCAGAGCTCGGCCGGCGTGAGCACCGGCATGAGCATCTCCTGAGCCCCGAACGCGTGGAGCTCCTCACGGATGACCTGCTCGACCTTCCGGTGGACGCGCCAGCCGAGCGGCATGAACGTCCAGAGGCCAGCGCTCACCTGGCGAATGAAGCCGCCGCGCACGAGGAGCTTGTGCGAGACCGCCTCGGCATCCGCAGGGTCGTCGCGCAAGGTGGGAAGGAAGAGCTCTGAGGCCCGGGCTATCACCGTTGCCCTCGCAGACTATTCGAGCGGGATCAGGGACGCTTCGGCCATCGCGAGCGCGGCCGGCTTCGCCATCTTCAGACGCTTCGGACGGTGCATGCCCTCGGCGATCCACTTGTCGATCTCGTGGAAGAGCTCGTCGATGAGGATGTCGGACGAGACCTTCTTCAGCACGCGGCCGTGCGCGTAGACGAAGCCGACGTCGCGGCCGCCTGCGATGCCGAAGTCCGCGTCGCCCGCCTCGCCGGGGCCGTTGACCGCGCAGCCGAGCACGGCGACCTCGAAGTGCTGCGAGTAGTCGTGGAGCCGCTCCTCGACGGCCTCCGCCAGGGTCTGGACGCCCACGTTGTCGCGGCCGCAGGAGGGGCAGGCGATCATCACCGGCCCGCGCTCGCGCAGGCCGAGCGCCTTGAGGATCTCGAAGGCAGCGCGAACCTCCTCGACCGGGTCGGCGGTCAGCGAGACCCGCACGGTGTCGCCGATGCCGTCCACGAGCAGCGCGCCCATTCCGACGGCGCTCTTGATCGAGCCCGAGTACGGAGTCCCCGCCTCCGTCACGCCGAGGTGGAGCGGGTACGGCACCTTCGCCGAGAGCATCCGGTAGGCGCGGATCATCGTCGGCACGTGGCTCGACTTGACCGAGATCTTGAAGTCGTAGAAGCCGAGGCTCTCCAAGAGGCGCACCTCCTCGAGCGCGGCCTCGACGAGCGCTTCGGCCTGGTCGCGCTGGGCGACCTCCGCGAGATGCTTGGGCAGCGAGCCCGAGTTGGCGCCGATCCGCATCGGGATCTCCGCCTGCTGGGCGGCGCGGACGACCTCGGCGACCTTGTCCGGCCCGCCGATGTTTCCCGGGTTGATCCGCACCGCGGCGACGCCGCCCTCGATCGCCTTCAGCGCGAGGCTCGCGTTGAAGTGAATGTCCGCGATCACGGGGATCGGCGAGAGCCGGACGATCTTCGGCAGCGCCTCGGCGTCCTCGGTCTTCGGAACGGCGACACGGACGACCTCGCAGCCGGCCGAGGCGAGCGCCGCGATCTGGGCCGTCGTCGCCTCGACGTCGTGTGTCTTCGTGAGCGTCATCGACTGCACGACGACGGGCGCGCCGCCGCCGATCGCGACGTTTCCTACGTGGATCTGGCGCTCGCTCGCCACGGCGAGGAGTCTAGCCCCCGGTCAATCTCCCCACGTCGTTCGAGAGGCCGATCACGTAGATGAAGAGGATCAGCGCGATCCCGACCATCGAGACGCGCTCGTAGACCGCCCGGCCGACCGCCTTGCCGCGCACGCCCTCGACGATCGAGAACATGATGTGCCCGCCGTCGAGCGGCAGGAGCGGCAGGAGGTTCAAGAGCGCGAGCGAGAGGCTGATCAGCGCGATGATCGCAAAGTAGTCCCGGTAGCCCTGCTTCACCGCCTGGCTGGAGGTGCGCACGATCCCCACCGGGGTCGAGATCTGCTTTCGGTTCTGCGGTGAGGTGACATGCAAGAGCCAGTTCCCCATCGTCTTCGTCACGAGCCAGGCGTCCCGGCTCGCCAGCCCGACTGCGGTGAGAGGGCCGTACTGCTTGTAGCGGATCACCGCGGGGCGGAAGCCGAGCAGGTACGTGTTGCCGCTCTTGATCGGCTTCACCGACGTCAGCTCGACGTACTTGTGGTTCCGGATCACCGAGACGACGAGCGGCTTGCCGTGGCTGTTCCGGATCGCGTTCCGCACCTGGTCGAAGGTGCGCGTGGGCATGCGGTTGATGCCGACGATCTCGTCCCCCGCCCGCAGGCCGGCGGCCGCGGCCGGCGTCTTCGGGTCGACGCTGTCGACGCGGCGCGAGGCCGCGGACGGGATCCCGATCATGTAGACGACCGCGAGCAGCAGGATCGCGAAGACGAGGTTCGTGAGCGGGCCGGCCGAGATCACGGCGATCTTCCTCCAGGTCCGCTGGCGCCAGTAGGCGTCAGGGCCGAGCGCGTCGGAGAGCTCGGTCACGCCGCGGTCGGCAGCCTTCTGAGCACCCCCGGAGAGCGGAGCCTTCGAGAGCGCGACCTCGAGCTCCCGCACGGCGGCTCGAGCCGAGTCGAAGTCGCTTTCGGCGAGAGGCCGCTTCACGCGCTCGATCGGTTGGAGCAGCTGGGGCGCCTCGTAGAGCGCGGTGCCGAAGTGCACGTCCAGGTCCGACGGAGCCGGACGGTGCATGCCGGGGATCTTCACGTAGCCCCCTAGCGGGATCGCGCCGATTCCGTACTCGACGCCGCCGCGCTTCTTCTTCACGAGGGCCGGCGGGAAGCCGACGTAGAAGCGCCGCGGCCGCATGCCCGTCGCGAGCGCGGTGAAGAAGTGGCCAGCCTCGTGGATGAGGATCAGGAAGCCGAGGCCCGCGATGGCGATGAGAACGGTCATGCGACCTTCATGCCCTTTTCGGCCAGATTTCTCGCCTCTGCATCGGCGTCGAGGAGGTCCGCGAGATCACGCGCCGGGGCTCCTGCGACCTCGGCCAGCGTCTCCTCGACGGTGGCCGCGATGCCGAGGAACGGGAGCTTTCCTTCGAGGAACGCCGCAACCGCCACTTCGTTCGCCGCATTGAACGCGCAGGGGAGGGTTCCTCCTTGCTCGCCCGCTCGGCGTGCCAGCGCAAGCAGCGGGAACGTCTCGAGATCCGGCGGCTCGAACTGGAGGACGAGTCCTTGCGAGAAGTCGAGTGGCGCGATCCGCGTCGCGGCCCGCTCCGGGTAGGTGAGCGCGAAGGAGATGGGCACCCGCATGTCCGGATAGCCGAGGTGCGCGAGCGAGGCGCCGTCGCGGAAACGAACGAGCGCGTGGACGACCGAGGTCGGCTGCAGCACCACCTCGATGCGCTCGTACGGGAGGCCGAAGAGGAAGTGGGCCTCGAGCAGCTCGAGCCCTTTGTTCGCGAGCGTGGCGGAGTCGACGGTGATCTTCGGACCCATGCGCCAGGTCGGGTGCGCGAGGGCCTCGTCGGGCGTCACGTCCTCGAGCTCTTCGCGCGTGCGCCCGCGGAATGGGCCGCCCGAGCCGGTCAGCACGAGAGAGTCCACCTGCTCCGGCGCGCGGCCCTCGAGGCACTGGAACGCGGCCGAGTGCTCGCTGTCGACGGGGAGCAGCGGGCCTCCTCCCCGCTCCCGGGCCTGCAGCGCGAGCTCGCCTGCGGCGACGAGGCTCTCCTTGTTGGCGAGCGCGAGCGTGACCCCGCGCTCGAGCGCCCAGAGCGTCGCGGGCAGCCCGGCGAAACCGACGACGGCGTTGAGGACGACGTCGGGCTCGGCGCGGTCGAGCAGCTCCGTCAGATCGCCGCCGACCTGCGTCAGCGGCGCGAGGCCGTCGATGGGCCGCGAGCCCGAAGCCGCAGCTGCGAGCTCGAGCTCCGGGTGGCTCTCGACGATCTCCAGCGCCTGTTGTCCGATCGAGCCGGTGACACCGAGCACCGCAACACGCTTCATCACTCGAAGTGTACGACCGAGCCTGCTGACCGGATCAGGTCAAAGCGAGGATCACGAAATAGGACGCGACCGCTGCGAAGAGCGGCGCGTCGAGCCGGTCCAGCACGCCGCCGTGGCCCCCGAGCAGCCCGCCGCTGTCCTTGACGCCGAGATCGCGCTTGACGGCCGACTCGAAAAGGTCGCCCACGGGCGCGGACACGGCGATCACCGCCCCGAGCACGAGCGACTCCCCGATCGTCAGGAAGTCCTGGTGGTAGAGGGCGAAGAAGGGGACCAGCACCGCCGCGACCGTCGACGCGGCGAGCCCTTCCCACGTCTTTCCCGGTGAGAGCACCGGCGCGAGCTTGTGGCGTCCGATCAGGTGCCCGACCAGGTACGCCAGCGTGTCTGCCGCGAAGACCGCCAGCAACACCGTGAAGACGGCCAGGCGGCCGTGCTCGTCGATCCCTCGCAGGAGCAGGACGAACGCGAGGCCGACCGCGATCCAGGCGACCCCGACCACCGTGGTGGCGACCGCCACCGTCAGCGACTGCCGCGTCTCCGAGATGCCCTTCAGCAGGAACGCGAACACCAGCGTCGTCAGGAAGCCGCCGAGCATCCAGACGGTCCCGCCGAGCTGCGCTCCGAGCAGCGTCAGCACGAGCCCGGTGTAGCCCGCGAGCACGAGGGGCCGTAGCGGCCGCGCCATCACGTAGAACTCGTGCAGCGCGACCAGGCCGGCAGCCACGGCGAGGACGCAGAGCCACCAGCCGCCGAGCCACACGAGCCCGAGCACCACGGGCAGGCCGATCACGGCCACCAGGATTCGCGACACGAACGGACTCATCGACCGCCGAAGCGGCGGCGGCGGCTCGCGTACGCGGCCAGTGCCTGCTCCAGCTCCGCGTGGCCGAAGTCCGGCCAGAGCGTGTCCACGAACACGAGCTCCGAGTAGGCCAGCTGCCAGAGCAGGAAGTTCGAGATGCGGAGCTCGCCCGAGGTGCGGATCAGCAGGTCCGGGTCGGGCAGCTCCGGCGCGTAGAGGTTGGACCGGAGCACGTTCTCGTCGATCTCGGCCGGATCGATGCCGGACTCGACGAGCCGGCGGGCCGCCTCGACGAGCTCGGCGCGGCCGCCGTAGTCGAGCGCGACCCAGAGGTTGAGGCGGTCGTTGCCGGCCGTCTCCTCCTCGAGCCTCGCCATCCCCTCCTGCAGGCCCTCGGACGCGCGGTCGCGGCGTCCGATGAAGCGCGTTCTCACGCCCTGGCGAACGAGGTCCGGCAGCTCGCGCTCGATCGTCTCGCCGAAGATGTCCATCAACGAGTCGACCTCGCCTGCCGGACGCGACCAGTTCTCGGTCGAGAAGGCGTAGACGACCAGCGTCTCGAGGCCGAGATCGATCGCCGCCTCGACCGTCCGCCGCAGCGCCCGCGTTCCGGCCCGGTGGCCCTCCGCGACCGGGAGGCCCTGCCGCTCCGCCCAGCGGCCGTTGCCGTCCATGATGATCGCGACGGCCCGGGCGTGCTCGGTGCGGTGCCCTTCGTCCACCGCTAGGGGCTTGCCGCGCGCGTCAGACCTCCAGGATCTCCGCTTCCTTGCGCTGCAGCAGCTCGTCGATCTTCGTGGTGTGCTCGTCGGTGAGCTTCTGGACGCGATCCTCGGCCCGGTGCTCCTCGTCCTTGCCCACCTCGCCCTTGTCCACGAGCTCCTTGAGGTGGTGGATGACGTCGCGCCGAACGTTGCGTACGGCGACACGGCCGTCCTCGGCCATCCCCCGGACGACCTTGACGAGCTCCTGGCGCCGCTCCTCGGTGAGCTGCGGGATCGGGAGGCGGATCAGCTTGCCGTCGTTGGACGGCGTCAGGCCCAGGTCGGACTCCTGGATCGCGCGCTCGATCGATTGCAGCGAGTTCGGGTCGAAGGGCTGCACCGTGAGCAGCCTCGGCTCGGGAGCGCCGATCGTCGCGAGCTGCTTGAGCGGCGTCTTCTGGCCGTAGTAGTCGATCTGGAGGCGGTCGAGCAGCGCGGGCGACGCGCGGCCGGTCCGCAGGGTCGAGAACTCCGTCTGGGCCGACTCCACCGACTTGTCCATCCGCCGCGTCGCGTCCTGGATCAGGTCGTCAATCGCCATCCGCTCCTCCGCTTCAGGGGGTCGAGACGAGCGTTCCGACGCGCTCGCCGGAGACGACTTTACGGATGTTCCCGGGCTCGAGAGCGAAGACGTAGATCGGCAGCTTGTTGTCCATGCACAGGGACAGCGCCGTGGTGTCCATCACCTTGAGCCCGCGCTCGATCGCCTCGAGGTGCGTGAGCTCCGGGATCAGGTGCGCGTCCGGATGCTCTCGTGGATCGCTGTCGAGGACGCCTTCGACGCCGTGCTTCGCCATCAGGATCGCCTCGGCGTTGATCTCGAGCGCCCGCAGGGCTGCGGCCGTGTCCGTGGTGAAGAACGGGTTGCCCGTGCCCGCCGCGAAGATGACGACGCGGCCCTTCTCGAGGTGGCGGATCGCCCGGCGGCGGATGTACGGCTCGGCGACCTCGGCGGCGGCGAGCGCCGAGAGCACCCGCGTGTGGGCGCCGCGGCGCTCGAGGGCGTCCTGGAGCGCGAGGGCGTTCAGCAGCGTCGCGAGCATCCCCGCGTAGTCGGCGGTCGCGCGGTCCATCCCGTCGGCCGCGGCCTCGAGCCCGCGGTAGATGTTCCCCGCGCCGACCACGATCGCCAGCTCGACGCCCGTCTCGCGAACCTCCTCGATCTCGTCGGCGAGCTTCGCGATCCAGCGGGGATCCAGGCCGTATTCGAGCTCGCCCATCAGCGCCTCGCCGGAGAGCTTCAGCAGGACGCGGTGGAAGGCGGAGGCCTCGCCTGCGGCCGCGCGCCGCTCTTGCGGGACGGTCTCCGTCATTCCGCGAGCGCGTAGCGGACGAACTCGAGCACCTCGGCTCCGGCTTCCGAGAGCGCCTGCTCCACGGTCTGCGACGTGTCGTGGATCCACTGCTGCTCGGCGAGCGCGACCGAGGAGAGGAACTCCTTGCGGAGGCGGCCCTCGACGATCTTGGCGCGCACCTCCTCGGGCTTGGACTGCACGTCGGCCTGCTGCTCGTAGATCGAGCGTTCCGAGGCGAGCTCCTCCTCCGGGATCTCGTCGGCGGTGCGGTAGCGCGGATTGGCGAACGAGATGTGCTGCGCGACTCTGCGGCCGAGCGCCGGATCGCCGCCGCGCAGCCTCACCAGGACGCCGATCTTGTTCGCCGGCGGGTGCACGTACTCGGCGAGGAGCTCGCCGTCTCCCGCCTCGAGCCGCGCGGCGCCCCGGATCTCGACCTGCTCGCCGAGCTTGCCGACGAGCTCGAGGCGCTGCTCGTCGAACCCTTCGGCGGCTTCGGAGCCGCCGGCCTCGACGGCCTCCAGCACGGCCTCGGCAAAGTCGAGGAACTCGCGGGTCTTCGAGACGGGCTCCGTCTCGCAGCCGACCGCTACCAGCACGCCGATCTCCCCGGAGACCGTGGAGAGCACCTCGCCCTCGGTCGTCGCGCGTCCCGCCTTCTTGCCCGCGGCCGCGATGCCCTGCTCGCGCAGGAGGCGCTGTGCGGCCTCGACGTCGCCGCCGGTGTCCTGAAGCGCGCGCTTCGCATCCATCATCCCCGCGCCCGTGAGGTCGCGGAGCTCCTTGACCTGGCCTGCCGAGATCTCGACCTGGCTCATTCCGCACCCTCCGCCACCGGCTCGGGTTCGGGTTCGGGCTCCGCCGTGGGAGCCTCGGCGGTCTCCTCCGTCTCGGGCTCTTCCTCGGGCTGCTCCTCGGCGGGCTGCTCCGGGAAGTCCGCAGGGCTCGCGTGCGCCTTGCCGGCGGCGATCCCGTCGGCGATCGCGCGGACGACGAGGCTGCACGAGCGGATCGCGTCGTCGTTGCCAGGGATCACGTAGTCGGCCTCGTCCGGATCGCAGTTCGTGTCGACGAGGGCGATGATCGGCAGCCCGAGGCGCCGCGCCTCGCGGACGGCGAGCTGCTCCTTGCGCAGGTCGATCACGAGCACCGCGTCCGGCTGCTTGCGCATGTCGGCGACGCCGCCCAGGTTCAGCTCGAGCTTCTCGAGCTCGCCCTGCATCGCGATTCGCTCCTTGGGCGGCAGGAGCTCGAGCTGGTCCTCGTCGCGAAGCCTGCGCAGCTCGTGGAGATGCTCGATGCGCTCGGTGATCGTGCGCCAGTTGGTGAGCAGGCCACCGAGCCAGCGGTGGTTCTCGTACGGCATGCCGACGCGCTTGGCCTCCTCCTCCACAGAGTCCTGGGCCTGCTTCTTCGTGCCCACGAAGAGGACGGTCCCGCCTCGCTCGGCGAGGTTGCGCGCGAAGCTGTGCGCCTCCTCGAGCCGCTCGAGGGTCTGCTGCAAATCGATGATGTAGATGCCGCCGCGCTCGGCGAAGATGAAGCGCTTCATCTTCGGGTTCCAGCGGCGGGTCTGGTGGCCGAAGTGGACCCCGGCCTCCAGGAGCTCTCGCATGCTGACGACGGACACGTTCTGATCCTTTCTGTTGGTTTGCGCACTGCGCCGGCGGGCTCGGGTGGAACCGGCGTTCCGTCTCGCCGGCACCGCCACCCGACCGTTCCGCCGGGTCGGGTTCCAAAGGCCCGCCAAGTCTAGCGGCTCAAGCCTGGAGCGCCGAAACCCGATCTTTCTTGGACAGTGGCTGCGCCGCCTTCTTCAACCCCGCTAGGAGCGCTCGCCTCCGCCGTCCAGGCCGGAGCGTGGGAGCTCGCCCTCGACGTCGTCGAGGAGGGCCTGCTCGACGATCAGCTTCCCTCCCTGCAGCGGCTCGGGCGCGAGGGCCAGCTCGGCGACATGCCGGCCTTCATCGCCGAGCTCGCGAGAGAGCTGCGCGAGCCCCATACCGAACGGTTCGGCCTCGGCGTCGCGCTCGCAGCCCAGGCGCGCGAGCACGCGCGCGAGCGTGAGGCGCTCGGCTTCGCGCCGCGCGAGGTCGTCATGGAGTTCCTGCTCCTGCGCCGAGTGCTCTGGCGCTTCGTCTCGGTCCGCGCGGCCGAGCTCGGGACCGAGGACGTGCTACTCGTCGAGCGCCGCCTGAACGACACCATCGACCGCCTCGTGACCGAGTGCGTGGTGGCCTACTTCGACCGCGCCACCTCGGAGCTGGCCCACCAGGCCCGGCACGACCAGCTCACCGGGCTCTTGCACCACGATGCCTTCCTGGCTGAGCTGAAGCTGGAGCTCGAGCGCGCGCGCCGATACGGGCATCGTGTGGCCCTCGTCTTCCTCGACCTCGACGACTTCAAGGCGGTCAACGACACGCTCGGCCATCTCGAGGGTGACCGAGCGCTGCAACGGTTCGCTGCGGCGTTTCGCGGGTCGCTTCGGGTCTCCGACTTGGCCGGCCGAATGGGCGGCGACGAGTTTGCGGCGTTCCTCGTCGAGATCGACGACAAGAGCGTGCCGTGCCTGCTCAAGCGCATCCGAGCTCGTGTCGGTGAGCTCCTCGCGCTCGAAGAGCTCCCCACCGGCATGGGCTTCAGCGCGGGCTCGTCGATCTTCCCCGCCGAGGCGTCCGACGTGGACGAGCTCTTCCGCCTCGCCGACTCCCGCCTCTACGAGGCGAAGCGCGCCAGGGCCGCCTGAAGGTCCGGCGGCAGCGGCGACTCGACCTCGACGGGCTCCCCGCTGACCGGGTGCGGGAAGGCAAGCCGCCAGGCATGGAGGAACTGGCGCGCGAGCTCCGGATCGCGCACGCCGTAGACGCGGTCGCCGACGACCGGGAGGCCGATCGCCGCGAGGTGAACGCGAATCTGGTGCGTGCGCCCGGTCTCGAGCCGCACGTCGAGCAGCGCGTGGCCGTCGAGCAGCTGCTCGACCTCGAAGTGCGTGACGGCGTCGCGCGGGTTGTCGGTGTCGAGCGACACGCGGGTCGGCTCGTGGCGGTCGCGGCCGACCGGCGCCTCGATGCGGCCGTTCCACGACTGCGGCCTGCCGCGCACAAGCGCCTTGTACCGCCGCTCGAGCCCCCGATGCCGCACGAGGTTCCGTAGCCCGCGGTAGGCGTCCTCCGTCCGCGCGACGACGAGCAGGCCCGAGGTGTCGCGGTCGAGCCGGTGCACGATCCCGGGCCGCTCCGGTTCCTCGCCCCCGCCGAGCCGCCCGAGCAGGCCGTGTACGAGCGTGCCCGTCGAGTGTCCCGGCGCCGGGTGCACGACGATGCCGGCGGGCTTGTCGACCACGATGAGGTGCTCGTCCTCGTAGGCGATCCGGAGCGGCACCTCCTCGGGCTCGAGACCCGCATCCGGCGCCGGAGCTTCGAAGGCGACCTCCTCCCCGCCCTGCAGCTTGTGGCTCTTCGATCGCGCCTCGCCGTCTACCAGGACCGCCTTCTCGGTGATGAGCCGCTCTGCGGCGGCGCGCGAACCGATCTCCGGCAGCGAGGCGAGGAACCGGTCGAGCCGCTCGCCGGCCGCTTCGGGCGGAACCCTCAGGTTTTTCGTGTCTCGCCGACGACGAGCGCGAGGAAGAGGATGCCGACCCCGACCACGATGAAGGAGTCGGCGAGGTTGAACGCCGGCCAGTAGCGCAGGTCGAGAAAGTCGGTCACGTGGCCGAGCCGGATCCGATCGATCAGGTTCGAGGCGGAGCCGCCGATCAGCAGCCCGAGCGCGACCGGCAGCACAGGGTGACGGGCACCCGACCGCGCGAAGAAGAGCAGCATCCAACCCACTGCGAGCGCCGTCAGAGCGGTGACGGCCGGCGTGGCGCTCGCAAACAGGCCGAAGGCGATCCCGGAGTTCTGGACGTGATGGATCGAGAAGGGTCCGATCACGTGCAGCGACTCGTCGAGCGAAAGCTGGCTCGAGACGATCCATTTCGTCAACTGGTCGGCCGCGACCGCGGCGAGCACGACCGCCGCGAGCCCCGCCCACTGCGGCGCACGCGCGGCGAGGGAGCGCTCCGCCGACGAGATGGGGGTCAGCGCGTCGGTGCTCGAACCGACGCGGACGTCGACCGTCCGCGCAGGCTCGCTCACCGTCCGCACTCCTGACGGACGACGTGTCGACCGGTCGCTGCAGACGGACGCACCGGCGGAGCCGGCGCGTCCTGAGGACGCCGTCGCAAGCGCCGGCTCACCCGCGCTCCTCTCTGCGCTTGCAGTCGATGCACTGCGTCGTGTACGGCAGGGCCTCCAGCCGCTCCAGCGCGATCTGCTCGCCGCAGCCCCGGCACGTGCCGAAGGTGCCGTCGTCGATCCGCTTGAGCGCGTCGTCGATCGCCGAGAGGAGGCGCTCCTCGTTCTCCTCGAGCGTGTAGTCGATCTCGCGGTCGACGGTGATCGTCGCGTAGTCCGCCGGATGGTTGTCGCTCGGGATCTCCTGCGTCTCGTCCTCCATCGAGCCGGGGTTCTCCTCGTGGAGGTAGTCGAGGGCCTCCTGCACGCGCGCGCGCTCGTCGACGAGCCGTTGCTTGAACTGTTCCGTGTCGACCGTCGTGCTCACGACAGCCGTTTCTCCGCTTCGTCGCGATCGATGCCGGTCATCTCGACGACCTTATCCCGGCTCGTTCGGCCGGAAACGATCGCGAGCGAGCGGCGCGGGAGACCGACCCGTTCGGCGAGCAGCGCGAGCACCGCGTCGTTCGCGCGGCCGTCCTCGGGAGGCGCCGAGACCCGGACCTTCCAGCCGTCCCCGTGGCGGCCGGCCAGCTCGGTCTTGCGCGAGCCGGGCGAGACTCGCAGTCGGACGCGGGTCGTTTCCCCCATGCGGCCAAGTATAGGTTCAGCCGATCACGCCGCCTGGGCGTCCGAGGCGTCCTGGACGGCGTCGAGCGCGGCCTCGAGGAGCGCCCGGATCTTGCGCGCGTCCGCGAGCAGCCGCTCCCGCTCGGCCATCGCCGCACGCGTCACCTCGCGGGCCTCGGCGTGGGCCTCCTCGAGCACGAGGTCGGCGTCCTTCTTGGCCTGGGCCCGCTGCTCGTGCGCCGACCGCTCCGCGGAGACGAGGGTCGTCCGCAGCAGCGTCTCGAGCTCGACGTGACGGGCGAGCTCGGTCTGGAGCTGCTCGATCCGGTCGGCGAACTCGGCGCGCTCGCGCCAGGTCTCCTCGAAGGACTCCGCGATCTCCTCGAGCAGCTGGTCGACGGGGCCGCGGCGGTACCCGCCCAGGCGCGTGCGTTTGAGCTCGATGTGGTGGAGCTCGACTGGGGTGATGGTCATGGCTTTCTCCTCTTTCTCAACTGAAGTGGCTGAAGAGCGAATCGACGAGCACCTTCAAGGCAAAGAGCGCGAAGATGGCCACCACTGGCGAGAGATCGAGCGGCCCCAAGGGCGGCAGGATCCGCCGAAAGATCCGCAGGTACGGCTCGCAGACGTCTCGCAGGAAGTCCGACATGCGGCGCACCCAGGTCGAGTACGGCAGCCGCACCCACGACGTCAGGACGTAGACGAAGATCAGCAGGACGTAGACGTAGATGAAGACGTCGATGAAGTGGTTCGCCGCCGAAGCGGTATCTGCGAGCAGCGCAAGCGTGGCCATCAGGCGTGAGTTCGGCTTGTCACGCCGGACTCCTAGGCCTGGGAGCCTTTGCTCCCACTCATACGCATCGACCGGTCATTTCAGGCGGACGCCCGAGCCGAACTCGGTCGTCCTGATGACGGCACCGGCAAGCGGCGCCTAGGCCTGGTTGAAGAAGCCGCGCTCGACCATCCGCTGCCGCTCCTCCGCGGAGACCTCGACGTTTCGCGGCGTCAGCAGGAACACCTTGTCGGCGACCCGCTGCATCCCGCCGTCGAGCGCGTACGTGAGACCGCTCGTGAAGTCGATCAGGCGCTTCGAGAGCTCCTGGTCGACGCCCTGGAGGTTGAGGATCACCGGCATCGAGTCCTTGAAGCGGTCGGCGATGCTCTTCGCGTCCTGGAAGCTCTGCGGGACGACGAGGTGCACCTGCACCGAGGGAACGGCGCGGACCACGCCGTCCGTGCGCCGCCCGCCCCGGGGCCGCATGACGGTCGTTCGCGGCGCGGGCTCCTCCTCCTCGGGCTCGGGGTCGGTCCAGTCGTCGAATTCCTGCTGGCGGCGCCGCGGAGTCAGCCGCCGGACGTTCGGACGCTCGCTGTACGTGCTCTTGAGGTCCTCTTCGGTGAGGTAGCCGTCCTCATCCCAGTCGTCCTCTTCCTCGGCGATCCCGAAGTAGACGAGCGTGCGGCTCCAGACGTCTCCGAATCCCATGACTGCAGGATCTTAGTCGGTGTCTCGGCGAGAGGAAACGTCGCACCGCACCCCAGGCAGTGTGTTGGACGGCCGCACCGACAAAGCCGGCACGGCCCCCAGGCGGCGCCGCAAGCGGTGCCTCAGCGCCCGTAGAGGACTGATCCCAGGCGCACCATCGTCGCGCCCTCGTCCGCGGCGACTCGGTAGTCCTGGCTCGTCCCCATCGACAGCTCGCTGAGCCGGTAGCGCTCGGCGAGCTCTCGCAGGCGCTTGAAGTACGGGCGCGAGGCCGCCGGGTCGCCGGTCTCGGGCGGCATCGTCATCAGGCCGCGCACGTCGTCGTAGAGCGCGAGGAAGTCTTCGAGCTCGCTCTCCAGGATCCCGGACTTCGACTCCTCGCCGGAGAGATTGACCTCGACCAGCGCCGGGATCGCCAGGCGGCGCGCGGCGGATTCGCTCGCGAGCGAGTGGCAGAGTTCGCAGAGGTCGTTGACCGTCTTCGCCTTGCGGCTCTGCAGGTGGCCGATGAAGTGCCATCGGAAGGCGTCGCCGTGGCGCCCGTGCTTGGCCTCGAGGTCCTGGGCGCGGTTCTCGCCCACCACCTCGATCCCGGCCTCGGCCAGCGTCGGCAGGTCGTCCGCGTCGACGTACTTCGTGGCGGCGACGATCGTCACCTCAGGCCCGAGCTCGCCGCGGATCCGCTCGTAGTTCGCTCGAACGGACTCAGCCGATAAGGCCAATGACGCCCTGTCTGCCGGTGATCCCGTTGTCGCGGCGGTGCGAGAAGAACTGCTCCGGATTGCACGAGGTGCAGAGGTCGACGCGGTCGACGCGCGTGACCCCGGCCGCCCGGAGGGCCCGCTCGGCGGCGCTCCAGAGATCGAGCTTCCCGTCCCGGACGAGGCCCAACCCGAACGCCCGGCGGAACGACGCTGCGACGTCGTCCCCGACCTCGTAACAGCAGGGGCCGATCCCCGGGCCGACGACGGCCGAGACGAGACCGTCGCCCAGCGCGTGCACGCCCGAGGCCGCGATCCCGCCGAGCAGTCCGCGCCAGCCGGCATGCAGCACCGCGAGCGCCGGCTCGCGCCCGTTGGCCCGCGCTAGCGCGATGGGCAGGCAGTCCGCCGCGAGCGCGAGGACCGGCAGGCCGCGATCGTCGGTCCAGAGCCCATCTGCGCGCCGGCCGCGCTCGCCCGCCCGTGCCTTCACGACGTCGGGCGAGTGGTGCTGGTAGTTCATCGCCACGGCGTCCGGGTCGGCGCCGACCTCGGCGCAGAGCCGCCGCCGGTTCTCCTCGACGCGCTCGGGCTCGTCGGCGGTCGCACGGCCGAGGTTGAGCGAGTCGAACGGCGCCTCGCTGACGCCGCCCTGGCGCGTGGAGAAGACGACCTCGTACGGCCCGGGCGCGTGCTCCCAGCGGATCACTGCGCGATCAGCTCCCGTGCGGCGGCCAGCTCGGAGTCGCGGCCGTCGAGCTCGCCGTTCAGCTTGCGGCGCCGCAGCTCGGCGAGCACCTCCCCCACGCGCGGCGACTCTGCGAGACCGAGCTCGGCGAGATCCGCGCCGCTCACCTCGAGCCGCACGTCGCGGAGCCGCTCGAAGTACGCGTGCAGCGGCTCCAGCTCAGCGAGCGCGAGCGCGAAGAGCGGCGCGTCGGGCGCGTAGGGCTCGGCGAGGGCGACCACGTCCGCCGGCTCGGCACCGTCGCGCAGCGGCTCGACCAGCCGCGGGCCGACGGTCACGGCGGCGGCGATCTGCTCGGCGTCGCGGCGGCGCACCTTCAGCCGCTGCAGCCACTCGTAGACCTCGTCCGGCGGCAGGTTGCGCGCGAGCGCCGCCAGCCCGAGCCGCCACGACGGGATGTCGAGCTCGTAGCGGTCGCGCAGCGCTCGAAGCCGCCTCAGCAGCGCGACGGTCTCCCCGTCCGCTGCGAGATGCGAGTGGACGGCGCGGTCCGCGCCCAGCTCGGCGAGGCGCAGGATCGAGTGCTCGAACTCCTCCTCCTCGAGCAGCGCCTCCAGCTCGTCGCGCAGCCGGGCCGAGGAGAGGTCGCCGACGAGCCCCATCTCGATCGTGCCGCGCGCGAGCCGCTGCGTGTGGTCGTCCATGCGGAAGCCGTAGCGGGTCTCATACCGGATCGCGCGGAAGATCCGGGTCGGGTCGTCGATGAACGAGAGGTTGTGGAGGACGCGGATCGTCTTCGCCTCGAGATCGCGGCGGCCGTGGAACGGGTCGACGAGCCGCCCGTAGTCCGCGCCCTTGAGCGAGACGGCCATCGCGTTGATCGTGAAGTCGCGGCGGAAGAGGTCCTCGCGGATCGACGCGTGCTCGACGGTCGGCAACGCGGCCGGTGCGTCGTAGAACTCGGTGCGCGCCGTCACGACGTCGACGCGCTCCTTCTCGTCGTAGATCACGACCGCCGTGCCGAACTTGTCATGCGCACGGACGCGGCCGCCGAGCGCGTCGGCCAGCGCTTGCGCGAGCGCGATCGCGTCCCCCTCCACGGCGATGTCGACGTCGAAGTTCGGCTCGCCGAGCAGGATGTCGCGCACGGTGCCGCCGACGAGGTAGACACCCTCGAACGGCTCCGAGACCGCGGCGACCGCCTCGAAGACCGGCTGCAGGTGCTCGAGGCTCGCGAGCTCGTCCGTGAGGATCGGGCCGGCGCGCTCCTGCGGCTCGGCTTGCGCCCCGAGAGCGCGAAGCAGGTCGCTGCGCGTCACGACGCCGGCGATCCGCTCGTCTCGGAGGACGGCGACGCGGTCGTCCCCGCCGGTCAGCAGCCGCTGGAGCTCGCCGAGCGGCGTCTCCTCGCTACAGGTCGCGGCGCGGGCGCTCATGATCCCCTTGACCGGCGCGTGTGAGAGGCCGTGCGCGACCGCGCGGTCGAGGTCCTCGCGGCCGACCACCCCCGCGAGCCGGTCGTCCTCGGCGACGAGGATGCCGCTCTGGTTGTAGCGCTGACAGGCCACCAGCGCGCGGGCGACCGTTTCCTCGGGGCTGACGGTTCGCGCGGGGCTCGACATCAGATCCTTCGCGCGGAGCGACCGCCTGGCAGCCTGTGGCAGGCCCTCGTCGAGCCGGCGCCTTGCCTCCTCGAGGCTGTCCTTGGAGATCGCCGAGGCCGCCTGAGCGTGGCCGCCGCCGCCGAGGAGCCCTGCGATCGCGGCCGCGTCGATCTCGGGCGTCCGGCTGCGGGCGACGCAGAAGACGCGCTCGTCCATCTCGACGAGCAAGACGAGCGCCTTCGTGTCGGTGAGGTCGACGACCTTGTGCGCCAGGTTCGAGACGCCGTCCACGTAGCGCGGCCAGCGAAGCGCTGCGAGCAGGACCTCGACTCCTGCGAGCTGCCGCGGCTCGAGCTGCTCGATGATCGCGCCGAGCAGCTCCCGCTCCGGTTCGGTCAGCGGCGTGTGGAGGAACTGCGCGAGCAGCTCCTGGCGGGCGCCGTGGCGCAGGCACCACGCAAGCGCCTCCGCATCGCGCTGGGTTGCCGTCGGGTACGTGAGCGAGCCGGTGTCCTCGTGGATCCCGAGCGCGAACGCGGTCGCCTCGAGCGGCGTCACGGCGATCTCGCGCTCCGCGAGCACGCCGACGAGCGTCGTCGTCAGCGCACCGTCCTCGGAGACGATCGTGTGCTCTTCGCCAGCCCACTCGGGCGGCTCGGCGGCGTGGTGGTCGAAGACGACCTTCTCGACGCTCGGGTCGAGTGCGACCGGCTCGAGCTCGCCGAGCCGGCTCGCGTGGGTGGTCTCGACCACGACCAGCCGGCGGACGGCGTCGAGCTCGAGCCGTGATGCATCGGCGAGGCCCAGCTCGTCGGCGTGCAGACGGTAGAACTCGCGCACGTTGCGGTTGAGCGAGCCCGCGAGGCAGGCGACCGCGTCCGGGTAGAGGCGTCGGGCGGCCAGCATCGCCGCGAACGCGTCGAAGTCGGTGTTCCCGTGGGTCGCGATGACCGTCTCGGCCCTCATGGCCTTAATTGTGCCTCCGCCCCGGGTCAGGCCCCTGGAACGCGGCTAGGGCCGGAGTCACACATTCGTCACGCCTCCGTGACAGACACGTGCGAATTTCCCGGATACGCTCGCCTCGGGGAGGAGGCCGGGCGAACCGAACTAAGGGACCAAGGGCCCAGGGCGCGGCGTCAGACGGTCGCGATCGCCTCGATCTCGACCTTCGCGCCCGACGGCAGTGCGGAGATCTCGACGGTCGCGCGCGCCGGCGGCTGCTCGCCCACATGCCGCGCGTAGACCTCGTTCATCCCGGCGAAGTCCCCCAAGTCGACCAGGTACACCGTGGTCTTGACCAGGCGGTCGAGCCCGCTGCCCGCCTCCTCGAGGATCGCACGCAGGTTCGCGAAGACCTGCTCGGTCTGCTCCTGGATCGTCTCGCCGACGATCTCCGCGTGATCGGGCCGCAGCGCGAGCTGTCCCGAGACGAACACGAGCCCGCCGGAGCGGATCGCCTGCGAGTACGGCGCACCCTGGAACGGCGCCGGCGCCGCCTCCGTCCGAACGACCGCCTTCTCCATCAATGCTCCTTTCCCCGCCGCGGACGGCAGCTCTGTGCGAGCGCGACCCCGAGTGCCTTGAAGATCGCCTCGAGGACGTGCTCCGGGTCCGACCCCTCGATCAGGCGCACGTGAATCGTCAGACGCGCACCCTCGGCAAGCTCGTGGAGGAACGTCCCCACGACGTCGCGCGCGAGGCCCGCGACCCGTGCGTCCGAAAGCTCGACGTTCGAGACGACGAGCGGGCGGCCCGACGCCTCCAGCGCCACGTGCGCCAGCGCTTCGTCCGCCGGAAGGGCTCCCGAGCCGTAGCCGCGAGCGGCCTCGGAGTGAAGCGGCTCCTCCAGCGCTCGCCCGAGCGCGCGCCCGGCAGCGGCGATCTCCGCCTCCGCCTCCCCGGGGGCGATCTCGAGCGCGAGGTCGAACGAGCCGTACTGCGCCACGAGCCCGATCAGGTGGTCGAGCACGGGGACGCCGGTCGCGACGCTCGCCTCGCCGCTGCCCGCGACGTCGACGCGCGCGTGGACGCGTCCCGCTTCGTCAGCCTGGCCGGTCCGAGCCATCAGTGCGAAGAGGGTAACGAAGGAGCCACGCCCCGCTCGACGGCGCGGTCGACCACGAAACCGAGTTGCCGCTCGGTCCGGCCGCGCGCCTCGCGGTAGGCCGCGACGGCCTCGGCCACCGACGACGGCTCACGCGCGGCGCCGAGCGGCCCGAGCAGATGCGCCTGGAGCTTCTTGAGCTCCACCACGACGACCTCCTCCTTGCCGGCCGCTTCCTTGCTGTGCAGCCAGAGCATCCAGTCCCAGAAATGGTCGTCGATCCCGGGCAGCGTGTCCGGCCCCGGCTCCCACGGGCCCGCCTGCTCGTGCGGCTCGTCGGGAAAGATCAAATCCACCTTCACGGGACCGTCCAGCAGCAGCATCCAGCACCACGTCTCCCCCAGCCGGTCCCATTGCTCGACGAGCGGCTCGAGCGGCGCGAGCAGTTCGGGCAGCGCTCCCGAGACAGCAGCGAAGTCACGCGCCCGGACGGCGAAGTCCCAGTCGGACCAGCGCGTCGCCCGCCCCTGGGCCCGCGAGCCGACCAGCTCGATCTGCTCGACCGCCGGATGCGGAGAGACGGCCGCGACGACCGTCTCTTCGACGTTCACCCTTCGATGCGCTCGATGCGCGCGCCCAGCGAGCGCAGCCGCTCGTCGATCCGCTCGTAGCCGCGGTCGATCTCGCCCACGTTGCCGATCGTCGAGGTGCCCTGGGCGCAGAGGGCGGCGAGCAGCATCGCCATCCCGGCGCGGATGTCCGGGCTCGACATCTGCTGCGCGACGAGCCGCGCCGGCCCGGTGACGACCGCGCGGTGCGGATCGCAGAGGATGATCCTCGCCCCCATCGAGACGAGCTTGTCGACGAAGAAGAGCCTGCTCTCGAACATCTTCTCGAAGATCAGCACCTCGCCCCGCGCCTGGGTTGCCACGATCACCGCGATCGACGTCAGGTCCGCGGGGAAGGCCGGCCACGGCCCGTCCTCGATCTTGGGGATCTGGCCGCCGAGGTCGTCTCGGATCTCGAGGTGCTGGTTCGGCGGGACGCGCAGGGTCGAGCCGTCGACCTGGACGTGCACGCCGAGGCGCTCGAAGGTGGGCAGGATCGCGGCCAGATCCTTCACCTCCACGTCCTCGATCGTCATGTCGCCACCCGTCACCGCGGCGAGGCCGATGAAGCTCCCGACCTCGATGTGCTCGGGCCCCACGCGCCACTCGCCGCCCGCGAGGTGCTTCACCCCGCGGACGCGCAGCACGTTCGACTCGATCCCGTCGATCTCGGCGCCGAGCGAGACGAGGAAGCGACAGAGGTCCTGGATGTGCGGCTCGCACGCGGCGTTGCCGATCACCGTCTCCCCCGGGCTCAGCGACGCGGCCATGATCGTGTTCTCCGTCGCCATCACGCTCGCCTCGTCCAGGAAGATGTGCTTGCCGCGCAGGCCCGACGTCCTCAGGTCGAAGCGCGCGCCGGTGATGTCGATCTCCGCCCCGAGCTCGGCGAAGGCGTGGATATGCGGGTCGAGGCGCCGCCGGCCGATCACGTCGCCGCCTGGCGGCGGCACGATCGCGCGGCCCTCTCGCGCGAGCAGCGGCCCCGCCAGCAGGAACGAGGCCCGGATCTGCTTGGCGAGGCCCGCGTCGAGCTCGTGCGAGGAGCGGGTCGCCGCATGCACTCGCACGTCGTTCGGCCCCGTCCACTCGACCTCGGCGCCCAGGTCGGCGATCAGCGCCATCATCGTCTCGACGTCGCGGATCCGCGGCACGTTGTGCAACACGACCGGCTCGTCGGTGAGGAGGCACGCCGCGAGGATCGGAAGCGCGCCGTTCTTGTTCCCGGCCGCCCGCACCGTGCCGCTGAGCGGCCGGCCGCCCTCGATCACGAACGACTCGGCGAGTCTCTCTGAGACGACCGTCTGGGCCATCGGCGTGGCTATCCTAGCGCCGCCTTGGAACCGACTCGCGCCCGCGCCTGGGAGACGCTCACGGAGTACACGAAGAGCGAGCCGCTGCGGCGTCACGCACTTGCGGTCGAGGCGGCGGTGGGCGCCTACGCGCAGCGCTTCGGCGAGGACGAGGAGCTCTGGCGGGCGACCGCGCTCCTCCACGACTTCGACTACGAGATCCACCCCACGCTCGACCGCCACCCGCAGGACGGCGCGCCGATCCTGCGCGAAGAAGGCTGGCCGGATGAGGTGGTCGAGGGCGTTCTCTCGCACGGGTCCCATCTCGGCCTGGAGCGGGACACGCCGCTCAAGCGCACGCTCTTCGCCTGCGACGAGCTCAGCGGGTTCATCCACGCCTGCGGGCTGGTGCGGCCGGACGGGATCGACACGCTCGAGCCGAAGTCGGTGCGGAAGAAGCTGAAGCAGCCGTCGTTCGCGGCGGGTGTCAGCCGTGACGACGTCTACGAGGGCGCGGAGGCGCTCGGCGTCGACCTCAACGAGCACATCGCGTTCGTGATCGCGGCGATGCGACCGATCGCGGCCGACCTTGGGCTCAGGACCTCAGAGAGCGCCCAGCAGACGGGCTAGATCCTCCTCGCTGGTCCACCAGCCGCAGGAGACGCGGATCCAGCCGAGCTTCGGGATGTCGCGCACGACGACGCCCTGCTCGTAGAGCCGCTTCACGGACTCTGCAGAATCGCCGTCCACCCGGAAGCTGACGAGCGTCGCCTGCCCCGGCGCCGTCACGACCGCGAAGCGTTCCGCGAGGAGCTCCCGGCAACGGGCCGTCATCCGGGCCGCGTGCTCGAAACGGCCCTCGGGCGCGAGATCGAGGGCGGCGCTGAGGCCGGCGAGCGACGGCGGCGGCGTCCAGCCCGGGTCGAACCGGGCGGCGCCCGGGCGAGGAACGAACTCCAGCACCTCGTAGCTCTCCTGCGAGAGGTAGCTCGGCGCCGCGATCGCAAGCAGCTCGGGGTTCGCCACGGCTAGCCCGCCCGTCGCGTCGGGCCCGCAGAGCCACTTCTGGCACGAGAAGGCGTAGAAGTCGAACCGCGTCGCGTCGACCGCGATCGCGCCGGCCGACTGGGCGCCGTCGACGAGGACGGGCAGGCCGGTCGCCTCCTTCAGCTCGAGCACGGGAAGGCGGTTGCCGCTCATCCAGCACACCTGCGAGAGCGCGATCAGCCGAGTGTGCGGAGTCACCTCGGCGAGCAGGACGTCGACGGCTTCCTCGGGCGGCAGCTCCCGCACCTTCGCCATCCGCACGCGGGCAGGCGAGACCGCCAGCGCGCCGAGTAGGCCGAAGTGCTCGCCGTCGGTCGTGACGATCTCGTCGTCGGCCGTGAGCCCGAGGCCCCCGAGGACGATGTTGCAGCCGTTCGTCGTCGACGTTGCGAGGGAGAGCGTCTCGACCGGAACGCCCACCGTGGCGGCGAGCTTCGCCCGAACCTCGTCGCGCAGCTCCAGCGCGCGCTCGTAGTAGGCCGAGCCGCCCCGGCCCTTCTCGAGGTCGGCGCGCTCCTCGGCCACCATCGCCTCCACCGTGCGGCGTGCGAGCGGCCCGTTCGTGCCCGCGTTGAGGTACGCGAGCCGCCCCAGGACCGGAAACTCGGCGCGTCCCTCTTCGAGCGTCATTCGATGGTGGTCTCCAGCGGAGCGTGATCAGAGAGCAGGCGGCCTTCGAGGCGGCGCCGCTCCTCGGGCCAAGGTCGCGGCCGCTGAGGCTCGCCGCCTCGCACCAGGATCTGGTCGAGGCCAGGGATCGGCTCGGAGAAGCCCCAGTCCGGGCCTGCGAGCTGCTCGAGCGTCGTCGACTCGCCGATCACGGTGTTGAAGTCTCCCGCGAAGACGACGATGTCGTCGGGCTCGGCGAAGGCGTCCGCGAACACCGCCGCGCGCAGCAGCTCGCCGTCCTGGCAGCGGCGATCGCGGACGCTGGAGGCGTGGAGGTTCGCGATCGTGAGGAAACGCCCGCCCGCATCCACGCGGACGGCGTGGCAGACCCGACGCTCCTTCGCCCAGGCGAGCGCGACGCGCTGCTCGAGCCGCAACACGCGCGCCTGCGTCCGGCGAAACGCTCTCGGGTTGAGGATGATCGAGTCGGCCGCCAGGGGCTTGAGCTCCGGGCCGAGGAGGATCGCGTTCGCCTGACCGGTGATCGCGGAGCGCAGGAAGCCGCGGTGGAGCCCCGTGATCGCGCCGCCGAGCCGGGCGCTCCCCAGCTGCGGGCGTGCGGCGACCGCGCCGTAGCTCCGCATGCCGCTCCACTCCTCCAGCCTCGGCAGCGACCAGACCGGCAGCTCCTGCAGGCAGAGCACGGCCGGGTCGTCCGCGCTCGCCAGCTTCACCATCTCCGGCAGGAAGCTGCGCCGTTGCGGCGGCACGGCGTTGCCGTGGAAGACGTTCCAGGTGCGTACGAGGAGGGCCAAGCGGGGCTAAGGCGCCGACTTGGCGTCGCCGACCAGGGAGGTCGCGCGGGCTTTGCCCGGGCGGCCGTTCAACGCACCTTCTTTGAGACACACCACGTTGTGGCCTCCTGACGAGACGGGACTAGTCTAGGAGCGTGCTGCGGAGAGGCCGGTTCGGCGACGTCATCGCACGGCAGCTCGACCTGTTCGAGCGTGAGCAGGCCGGCCTCGTGCGGGATTGCGAGGAGGCGGAGGCGGCGTACGACCGCGCCGGCCGCGCGGAGGCCGAGGAGCGCTACGGCGACTACCAGGATCTCGTCGAGACCGGAACCGAGCTCCTCGCCGACCTGCGCGACGGGTACGCCTCGACGCTCGGCGAGTCGGCGGCAGAGCAGTACGAGGCGGAGTTCAATCGAACGGTCGCGCGGCGGCTCCCCCGCTTCGCGCTCGAGATCGAGAACCGCTGAGGCGTCGCCTAAGGCATCGCTTGCGATGCCGACCTCAGGACGTGCGGGCGTCGCCCGCATGTCCGTCTGAAATGACCGGTCGACCAGCTGAGATTGTCGTGACGGCGCTAGGCCAGGTGGGCGGCGAAGCCGCCGACGATCGCCCCGTAGATGACGTGGACGACGAGCGTCCAGATCGCCGTCCGGCGCCCGTAGTTGACGAGCAGGAAGCCGGGGGGCTCGAGCAGCGGCGTCTCCTCGGCATCCGACCACGGAGTGCCCATGCGCGGGTGGACCGCCGGCAGGAGCACGGTGACGAGCGCACCGCCCGAGAACGCCGCGTGCACGACGCCCAGCACGGCGCCGAAGAGCCAGCCCGCGTGGCCGACGGCGCGGAAGACCGCGTAGTACGCGAGCGCGAAGAGCAGGCCGTTCGCGAAGTGCAGGAAGTAGCCGATCACGCTCGCGCGGCTGCGGTTGTCGGTGAACACGGAGCCCAGGAGCAGCGGGATGTCCATGCGCGTCCAGCCGACCTCCTGCGCGACGCGCAGGCCGCTGGTCAGCACGACGGTTCCCACGACACCGCCGGCGAGGGCGCCCCAGAGCGTCACCGCGCACACTCCTCGATGACGGCGGATCGACCGGTCATTTCAGACGGAAGCACGGCCAGAGCTCGTCCGTCCTGAAGACGGCATCGCAAGCGAATGCCTCACGACTGCTCCCTCGATGAGGGCGGATCGACCGGTCATTTCAGACGGACGCACGGGCAGAGCCCGTCCGTCCTGAAGACGGCATCGCAAGCGACGCCTCACGACTGCTCCGCCGTGGTGATGGAGACGGCGGCGTTGATGAGCGCCAGGTGCGTGAGGCCCTGCGGGAAGTTGCCTAGGAACTCGCCGCTCTTCGGGTCGATCTCCTCCGAGTAGAGCGCGACGTCGTTGGCGAGACCGACGAGCTCGTCCATCAGGGCGCGTGCCTCGTCGAGCCGCTTCTGGCGGGCGAGCGCGTCGACGAGCCAGAACGAGCACGTGAGGAACGCGCCTTCCTCGCCGGTGACCCCGTCCTCGCCCCGGTAGCGATAGACGAACGGCCCCTCGCGCAGCTCGCGCTCGATCGCGGCGACGGTTCCGCGGAGCCGCTCGTTCTCCGGCTCTTCGTAGGCGAGGATCGCCATCGTCAGCAGGCTCGCGTCGAGCTCGCGGAGGTCGGGCGCGCGCACGTAGCTGCCGCGCTCTTCGTCCCAGCCCTTGGAGTCGACGAAGCGGCGGATCTCCTCGGCGGAGGCGCGCCAGCGATCGCTTCGGTCCGGGATGATCCCGCGCTCGGCGAGCTTGCAGGCCCGGTCGAGGGCAACCCAGCAAAGCGCCTTCGACTGCGTGAAATGCGTGGTCTCGGCGCGCACCTCCCAGATGCCGGAGTCGGGGTCGCGCCAGTGCTCGGTCACGTAGTCGGCGACCTTGGCGATCTCCTTGCCCGTGTCGCCGTCGACGTGGCCGACGTCCTCGGCGTAGAGCCAGATCGCCTCGAGGACGGCGCCGTAGACATCGAGCTGGATCTGGTCGGCCGCGCCGTTCCCGACCCTCACCGGCGCCGAGCCGCGGTAGCCGGCCAGCTCATCGAGCTCCCGCTCCTTCGCGTGAGTCGAGCCGTCGAGCTTGTAGAGGATCTGGAAGCGCGGCTGGGTGATGCGCGAGGCGTGCATCAGCCACCAGAAGAACGCGTGCGCCTCGTCGTCCATCCCGAGGCGGATCAGCGCGTCGAGCGTCCAGCTTGCGTCGCGGACCCACGTGAAGCGGTAGTCCCAGTTGCGACCGCCGCCGATCCACTCGGGCAGGGACGCGGTGGGCGCGGCGACGATCGCGCCCGACGGCGCGTAGACGAGGAGCTTCAGGACGAGCGCGCTGCGCACGACCGCATCGCGCCAATCGCCCTCGTAGCGGGCCCGGCCGGCCCACTCCGGCCAGAACCGCTCGGTTCGTTGCAGTCGGCGCTCGACGTCGTCGCGGCGTGGGAGGACGGCCGGCTCCTTGTGCGCCGCCGCGAGCGACAGCATGGCGGTCTGGCCTTCGCTGAGACCGAGCTCGGCCGCGAGCGTTCCGTCGGCTGCGGTCGGCTCGCCAGCGTTCCAGGCGCCGAGGGCCATGCAGTCGGTGCCGCAGTCGGCGAACCAGAGGCCGGCGCGGCGGCTCAGCTTGGTGTCCTGGAGCCCGAAGCCGAAGCGCGGCTCGAGCGCCCAGCGGAGCGGGACGTTCCCGCTCAGGCCTTCGATCTTCCGGCAGAGCTCGCGGAGGGGCGAGAGCCGTCCGTCGTCGGTGAGGGTCATGGCGTCGGTCACGCGGACGGCTCCTTCGGCGGTGGTGAACGTGGTCTCGAGGACGTTCGAGCCGGGCTGGTAGCGGCGCTCGGCCTCGTAGGGGGTCGTCGGCTCGAGCCGGAAGGAGCCGCCTCGCTCGGCGTCGAGGATGCGCGCGAAGACGGAAGGCGAGTCGACGTTCGGCAGGCAGAGCCAGTCGACGGCGCCGTCGCGCGCGACCAGTGCGGCCGTGCGGCCGTCGCCGATCAGCGCGTAGTCGCTGATTGCCGCATAGCCGTCGATCCGCGCCACGGCGGGATTCTGCCCCGGGCAGCCGGGCTCGAAGCAACGAACCGGTGGAAGGATCGGCACGCTTTCGGCGCTGCCGGGTCACACCTCCGTAGGAGAGCGGCCGGTAACGTCGACCGCGAGGGAGGCGGGAAGTCAGCCCCACCCTCTCTCATGGGTGGGGGACGCTGTTTGACCGGGCCTTCAGCGATGGCCGAAGTGGTGGGCGGCCGGGAGGGAGCCGAAGACGTCCGCGTCGTCCGCGCACTGCCGGGCGAGCTGGCTCAGGGACACCAGCTCACGCACGACGACGTTGCGGTTTCGGCCGACGCGCTCGAACTTGCCCCGCGCCAGGAGCAGCGGCTCCGCCCGCACGAGCGCGCGAAAACGCTCGTACACCACCGGCGGGACGATCAGGTTCACCTGGCCAAACTCGTCCTCCAGGAGCATGAAGACGACGCCGTTCGCGGTTGCCGGGCGCTGCCGCGCGACCGCCATCCCCGCGACAGCGACCGAGCCGCCGGACGCGCGCTCGGCCAGCTCGCGGCTCGACAGCGTTCCCTCGGGCAGGTGCGGCCGCAGGAGCGAAAGCGGATGGACACCGACGGAGAGGCTCGTCAGCCGGTAGTCCGCGAGCATGCGCTCCCACGGCGTGTGCTCGCGCAGCGCCGGCGCGGGAGCGGTCGGGTCGAGCGGCAGCGCAAGCTGCTGCTCCTCGCCCCCGCTGCCCGGAACGGACTGCGTGCGCGGAACGAGCCCGAGCTCCCACAACAGTTCCCGCCGGCTGCGGGCGAATACGTCGCACGCGCCCGAGGCCACCAGCGCTTCGAGCCGCGCGCGGTCGAGCGACGTCCGCTGGGAGAGCTCCCGCACGCCGGAGAACGGCCCTCCCCGCTCTCGGGCGACGACGACCATTGCCGCCTCGTCCTCCCCCAGCGACCGCACGTACTCCAGTCCGATCCGCACCGCCCCGTCCTCCAGAGCGCACTTCGCCGCGCTGCGGTTGATTTGCGGCGGGCGAACCTCGACCCCGCGGCGCTGCGCGTCCCGCACGAGCGAGGCGGGCGGGTAGAAGCCCATCGGCTGTGCGTTCAGCAGTGCGCACAGGAATTCACGCGGGTGGTGGTGCCGCAGCCACGCCGACTGGTACGCGAGCAGCCCGAACGCCGCCGAGTGGGACTTCGGGAACCCGAAGCCGGAGAACGCGACGAGTTTGTCGTAGAGCTCGTTCGCCTGCTCCTCGGAGA
>DATDMJ010000046.1:0-26428 GCA_036518855.1 Gaiellaceae bacterium
GAACACCGGCCAGAGCACGCCACGCCAGCGGATGTTCGGCTTCGGCTTGAACTCGAGGTCGTCGTGGTCGCGCAACTTCATCCGCAGCCGCACGATCGAGGCGTGAGCGACGGTGAACGAGAAGGTCGCGCCGAACGAGTAGATCGCACCGAGGAAGGACGTCTTCCCGGTGAGCGTCAGCGCGATCGGGATCGCCCCGGCAAAGACGACGAGCGCGAGCCACGGCGTCTTGAACTTCGGATGGATCTTCCGGAATGCGAGCGGCAGCTGGCGGTAGCCCGACATCGCGTAGGTGATGCGCGAGGCGCCGATCGCGCCGGCGTTCGCGCCGATGAAGAGGATCGTCGCCGCGAGGATGCCGAGGTAGATCTGCAGCAGGTGCGTCAGGCCGTGGCTGAGGCCGAGGTTGTTGACCAGCCCGAGCACCGGGTCGTTCTGGTAGCCGTGCTGGCCCTGGAAGGTCTCGGTCGGAGGTAAGGCCAGCAGCGTCTTGTAGCCGTCGCCCGCGACGTGGTGGACCGGCATGGCCGACAGCGCGACCCACGGGAGCGTGAAGTAGATCGCGAAGACCGCGACCGCCACGAAGAGCACCGCGCGCGGGATCGTCCGGACCGGGTCGCGCGCCTCCTCGCTCAGGTTCGACACGGTCTCGATCCCGGTGTAGGCGAGCATCGCGACCGGGATCGAAAGGAAGAACGAGCTCCAGGTCGGAGCCACGCCGAGGTGGACGTTGCTCTTGAGCACCTCCGGCGAGAACACGAGCACGAAGCCGAGCAGCACGAGCAGGAGCTGCGTGGCGAAGTCGGTGACCGCGAGGAGGATGTTGACGTTGGCCGACTCCTGGATCCCGACGATGTTCAGGAGCACGAGCAGCGCGATCACGACGATCCCGAAGACGATGTCCCACGGGTTCTGCCGCAGCGGGCCCCAGAAGACCGAGAGGTAGTGCGGGACGAAGAACGCCGAGACGGCGATCGTCGCGATGTAGTTGAGCATCTGCGCCCAGGCGGCCTCGAACGAGACGAGCTCGTTGAAGGCGTGGCGCGCGAAACTCGAGGAGCCGCCCGCCTCCGGGAAGTGCACCGTGCCTTCCGTGTACGTGGCGGCGGTGCAGGCGAAGATCAGGCCGGCGATGATGAAGACGATCGGCGTCAGGCCGAGCGCGTAGACCGCGACGACGCCCAGGGCGTAGTAGATCGACGAGCCGACGTTGCCGTACGCGGTGGAGAACAGCGCAGGCGTGCCGAGGACGCGCTCGAGCCGCTGCTGCCGCCTACGGCGGGACATCAGAGAACCTTACGGCGCGGTTACGCGTGGATGGAGACGACCAGCGGGACGATCAGGATCGCGACGAGGTTCGTGATCTTGATCATCGGGTTGATCGCAGGGCCGGCCGTGTCCTTGTAGGGATCGCCGACTGTGTCGCCGGTGACGGCCGCGGCGTGGGCCTCCGAGCCCTTCCCGCCGAAGGCGCCGTCCTCGATCAGCTTTTTCGCGTTGTCCCATGCGCCGCCGCCGGAGGTCATCGCGATCGCGAGGAAGAGGCCCGTCACGATCGTCCCGATCAGCAGCCCGCCGAGCATTCGCGCGCTGATCAGGCCGACGACGATCGGGAAGGCAATCGGGATCAGCGCCGGCAGCAGCATGCTCTTGATCGCCGAGCCGGTGACGATGTCGATCGCCCGGCCGTACTCCGGCCGGGCGGTGCCCTCCATGATCCCCGGGATCTCCTGGAACTGCCGCCGCACCTCCGTCACGACCTGGCCGCCGACGCGGCCCACCGCCTCCATCGCGAGCGATGCGAACAGGAACGGCATCAGCCCGCCGATGAACAGCCCGGCCACGACCCACGCGTCGCTGAGGTTGAACGTCAGCGTCAGCCCCTGGTTCGAGAGCTCCGTCGTGTAGGAGTCGAAGAGCACCAGCGCCGCCAGCGCAGCGGAGCCGATCGCGTAGCCCTTCGTGACGGCCTTCGTCGTGTTGCCGACCGCATCCAGTGGATCCGTGATCGCCCGCACCGACTCGTCGAGATCGGCCATCTCGGCGATCCCGCCCGCGTTGTCGGTGACAGGCCCGTACGCGTCCAGCGCCACGATCAGGCCGGTCATCGAGAGCTGCGCCATCACCGCGATGCCGATGCCGAACAGGCCGGCGAAGTGATGCGCGACGAGGATGCCCGCCGCGATCACGACCACCGGCAGGGCCGTCGCCTGCATGCCGACGGCGAGCCCTTCGATGATGTTCGTCGCGTGCCCGGTCCGTGAGGCGCTCGAGATCATCTTCACCGGCGGCCAGCGCGTGCCCGTGTAGTACTCCGTGATCGCCACGAGCAGGAAGGTCACGATCAGGCCGACGAGCGCCGAGATGTACAGATCCCAGAACGAGAACCGGCTCGCGGGCGAGTCGTAGGCCATCATGATCGGGATGAACCCGATAGCCGACAGGACCGTCGAGACGAAGACCGCCTTGTAGAGCGCGTTCATGATCGACCCGCTGCGGCCGACCCGCGCGAAGAACGTCCCGATCACCGACGTGAGGATCGACATGCCGCCGATCGCGAGCGGCAGCAGCCAGAGCCGGCTCGTCGGGAACGCCTTCGCGAGCAGCATCACGGCGACCGCGGTCACCGCGTAGGTCTCGAACAAGTCTGCCGCCATCCCGGCGCAGTCGCCCACGTTGTCGCCCACGTTGTCCGCGATCACGGCCGGGTTGCGCGGATCGTCCTCGGGGATCCCGGCCTCGATCTTCCCCACCAGGTCGGCGCCGACATCGGCTGCCTTGGTGTAGATCCCGCCGCCGAGCCGCGCGAACACCGAGATCAGCGAGCCTCCGAACGCGAGGCCGACGAGGTCGTCGATCGCCGACTCGTGCGAGTGGCCGAGCCAGCCCGTCAGCACCCAGTAGTAGCCCGCGACGCCGAGCAGGCCGAGCCCGACGACGAGCAGGCCGGTGACCGAGCCCGCGCGGAAGGCGACGTTCAGGGCCGGCTTGAGCCCGCTCTTCGCGGCCTCCGCGGTGCGGACGTTCGCGCGGACCGCGACGTTCATGCCGATGAAGCCGGCGCCGGCCGACAGCACGGCTCCGATCAGGAATCCGATCGCGGTCCCCCAGCCGAGCTTGTGGTAGAAGCCGAGCAGGAGGAAGGGCACGATCGCGACGATCGCGATCGTCGTGTACTGGCGGCGCAGGTAGGCAGCCGCGCCCTCCTGGACGGCGCGGCCGATCTCCTGCATCCGCTCGGTGCCGGCGGGCCGGCCGAGCACCCAGATCGTGAGGACGACGCCGTAGGCGATACCGATCACCGAGCAGACGAGGGCGAAGAGAACGGCGTGGTCGCTGAAAAAGTCGATCGGAGGGCCTCCCTACAGAGTCAACGCCGAGGCTCCTCGGCGCCGCGGTTTTCTATCACAGGGACTAGATTCGTGCCCCGCTGAGCGCGGTCGCGCAGACGTGCTCCTCGGGCTGCGGCGGGATCTTCGGCACCACCGCGAACAGGAGCTCGCGCAGGCGCTCGTTGTTCTCCTGGAAGACCTCGACCACCGCCTCGTGGCTGACGGGCTCCGTGCCCTCGACCCCGACGTCGTGGTCGGTGACCATCGAGATGTTCGCGTAGCAGAGCTCGAGCTCGCGCGCGAGGTAGCCCTCCGGGTACGCGGTCATGTTGATCACGTCCCAGCCCGCGTCCTGGAACCACTTCGACTCGGCGCGCGTCGAGAAGCGCGGACCCTGGATCGTGACGACCGTGCCGCCGTCGCGGGCCGGGATGCCGAGCTCGCCAGCGGTCTCGACGAGGAGCCGGCGCAGGTCGGGGCAGTAAGGGTCGGCCGCCGAGATGTGCGTCGTCTCCGGGCCGTCGTAGAACGTGTCCGCCCGGCCGCTCGTCCGGTCGACGAACTGGTCGCAGACCACGAACTCGCCGAGCCGCAGCTCCGCCTTCAGCGCACCCGAGGCGTTCGGCCCGATGATGCGCCGCACGCCGAGCTCCCGCATCCCCCAGACGTTCGCGCGATACGGGATGCGATGCGGCGGCAGCTCGTGCTCGCGGCCATGACGTGGGAGGAACGCGACCCGCTTCGCGCCGATCTCGCCGATCACGAATGGCGCCGACGGCTTGCCGTACGGCGTGTCGAGCTCGACCTCCTCCACGTCGTCCAGGAACGAGTAGAAGCCCGAGCCGCCGAAGATCCCGATCTCTGCCGCCATGAGGCGGCGAGCCTAACGTCCCGCAACCCAGCACGGGCGTCAGACCGGGCGCGCCGGCAAAGCCGGCACACCCTCTCGGTCGGCGCCGCCAAGTCGGCGCCTCTGCGCCCGCCATCAGGCGGGAGAGCCTAACGGGCGACGGTCAGATTGACCCTGCCATCGTTTCCGAGGTGCCGGCCGGGTCGCGGTGACTGGGCGATGACGCGGCCGTGCTTGCCGGACTTTCCGGACGAAACCTTGCCGACCCGGCAGTGTCTCGAGCGGATCCGCGCCCGGGCCTGCGCCAGCCGCAGCCCTAGGACGCGCGGCACCTGGCAGGTCGGCTCGAACGCCGGGGCGGCCGAGGGATCGATCCTCCCCCACCACGTCGCCCAGCGGCCCGAGCCGTCGCCGGCGCCCGCGGGTTTCGCGGCGTACTCCTGGATCGTCCAGAGCGACCGGTCGTCGAGCGGGTCGACCTGCGTCGCGCTGTAGTCGCCCCAGCGGTTGCGGTCGCCGCCGAACGTCTTGTAGTACGTCCCCTGGCCCGCCTTGAGGACGACCGGCTTGCGCATGGCGTCCTTCGGGTCGGTTCCGTAGCGAAACGCATAGCCCGCCGAGGGGAAGCCGTCCGAGCGGAAGACCGAGAAGCCGACGAGCACGTCCTCGGCCGCGTTCACCGAGATCGACGGGTAGGCGTACCAGCTGCCGCCGTTCGTCTCGGTCGCGCTCCGGTCGGCGATCCGGCCGCCCTGCACGAAGGCGCCGTTGCGATCGAGCTCGACCCACTGGACCGCGGTCCGCCGCGGCTCGCCCGGGTAGCCGCCCGCCGGGAGGCCGACCGTCTGCGCGTAGTAGAGATGGCCGTCGCGGAAGACGGCGTTGCCGATGCGCGCGTCCGCCGAGTCGACCGGGTAGCCGCCGCGCTGGGGCAGGAGGTTGCCTCCGCCGGGAATCGTCCAGGGGCCGAGCGGGTTCGTCAGCGCGGCGCCGCCGGAGAGGGTCGTCCCAATGAGCGAGAAGAAGAAGTACGTCCCCGCGCTACTGGCTCCATGCTCGACGAGGTAGAGCGTGCTCTCGGTGGGCGAGTAGGTGACCGCGGGCTGGACGGTGAAGCCGCCCGGGATCGAGATCACGGCCGGCGCCTGTGCCGCGTTCGCCTTGAGCGCCGGGTAGTCGATCACCAGGAGCTTGGAGAACCCCGCGTATTCGCCGGTGACCGTCGTGAAGAGGTTCACCCCGATCGCGACCTCGCTCTGGTCGAAGCCGATCGTCGGAAAGTCGGCCCACGTCGAGCCGGTCGGGTCGACAGCGACGGAGTAGAGGTGCCAGCTCCCCCCGGGGTCGCCGGTGTCCGAGATTCCGTACAGAACCGCCGAGGAGGCGAGGCCCGGATCCGTCACGGCCGCCGCGAGCCAGCGGTCGGAGTACGGGTCGTAGAGCACGCGCGGGTCGAACGGGGCCGCGGCGCCGACCGAGGCCCAGAAGGTCGACATCGAGACCGAGGCCAGCACCTTGCCGCTCCGGTCCTGGATCACGTAGTTGCTGTTCAGCGTCGACATCAGCCGCGTCGGTCCGACCGCTCCCGCGGTGTCCGGCGGGATGAAGCTCGTCGTCGTCCCGTCGCGCGCGTGGTCGAGCTGGGCGAGGAACGACTGCGCCGGGGCAGGCGAGGGCGTGCGCAGGGTCCCGTCGGGCAGACCGAGCGGCGCGAGGAACGGGGACGGCACGTCGACGTGGACGTTGGGCTCTGCCTTCTCCTGCGGTTCGGGCATCAGGCCGGGATGCAGCGGGCCGTACGCGCGGCGCTGCCCGTCGAAGCGGGCGAGCTGCGTGAAGTCGACGATGCTTGCCGAGGACGCGGGCACGGCAACGCCGCGAGCGGCGGCCCGCACCGGTTGGACCAGCGCGAGCAACGCCGTCGCGGCCGCAGCTAGCAGCACCAAGCCCCTCACCACGAATCCCCTAGGTGTGGTTATAGGGCGCGCCGTGGGGGCGCACAACTGCGGTTCGGCTAGGTCTCTTCGGCCGCAGAGGCGTAGGCGAGCTGCATGTTGGCCAGCACCTGCTGGAAGTCGCGCTGCGCCTCCTCCGGGATGTGGCCCTCGAGCACGGGCATGAGCGCCTTCAACGCCTCGATCGCGAGCCGGGCCTGCTCGAGATCCTTTGTCTCGCCGCTCAGGCGGTGGTAGCCCAGCGACGAGACGGTGTAGACGGTTTGCAGGAGCAGGTCGGAGACCTTGAGCTTCGCCAGCTCCGCCTGGAGCTCCTCGACGAGCTGCTGCTCGTCCTCAGACAACCGGGACTCCGGTCTTCACCTGCTCGGCGTAGATCTCCTCGAGCGAGGCGCCTGTCTCGTGTCTCGCCCGCTGGCGCTCGGCCGCGTTGGCCGTCGGGATCGAGAGGTACGGCGCGGCCGCGACCTCCTCGGCGGCCGGCTGGATCCACTCGAGCAGCCGCTCGAGGTGGGCGCGGGCCGGCAGGGTCTCGCCGGTGTCGAGGTCGATCAGCTCGCCGCCGAGGCCGTAACGGATGGCTCGCCAGAGGTTCTCCTCGATCAGCCGGGGTGGATGGTTGGGCAGCGGCTCGCCCGCGTCGAGCGCGTGCGCGATTCGCACAGTCAGCGCGTAGCAGACCGCCGCGAGCGATCGTGCCTCGGCCAGGTCGGGCTGGCCGTCGCAGATCCGGATCTCGACGGTCGGGAAGGCGAGATGCGGGCGGACGCTCCACCAGATCTGCGTGTGCTCCTCGATCGAATTCGTGTCGTAGAGGAAGCGGACGTAGCGCTCGAAGCCGTCCCAGCCGTCGTATGCGTCGGGGACGCCGCAGCGCGGGAACATCCGCGTGAAGATCTGCGTGCGCGCCGAATGGAGCCCGGTGTCGACGCCTTCGACGAAGGGTGAGCTCGCGCTCAGGGCGAGCAGCTCGGGGAGGTAGTTCCGGAGCGCGTTGTTGACGGCGATCGCGCGGTCGGGCCCGTTGATCGCGACGTGGACGTGGAGGCCGAAGCTGTTGTTGCGCCAGACGACGTACTGGAGGATCTCGTCGTTGCGGCGGTAGTGCGGGGTGTCGATGATCCGCTGCTCCTGCCACGGGCTCCACGGATGCGTGCCCGTGGCGGCGAGCGCGATCCCGAGCTGGTCAGCGAGGTCGTGCAGCTGCGCGCGGCGCTCGCCGAGGAGGGTCGCCGCCTCCTCGAAGCTCGGACAGCGGCCGGTGCGGATCTCGACCTCGCTCGCGATCAGCTCGCCGACGAGGTGCGGCTCGAGCGGCGTGTCTTTCGCAGCGGTCTGAAGCTCCTCGAAGCGGTTCGTCAGGCTCAGCGTCGACGGGTCGAGGACGGCGAACTCCTCTTCGACCGCGACGGTGAAGTCCTCGGCGGCCTCGAACTGCTCCCGTGCGAAGCGAATCTGCTCCTCGGGACTGAGCTTCTGGGAGTCTCCCATGGGGCGACTACATTAGTTGAAGCGGCTCCAGCAGCCTTTCCGCGACGCTGCGCCAGCTCCAGCGCTTCGTGGCGGCTTCGCGGGCCGCCAGGCCGAGAGCGCCCCGTTCCGGGAGCGCGAGTAGCCGCTTCAACTTGGCGGTCAGGTCTTCGACGTCGCCGTTGGCGAAGCTGGTCAGGTCGCGATGCTCGGGCGGGTACTCGGCTTCGAGCCCCTCCGCGATCTCCTGCAGGCCCGAGTGGCGCGCGACGAGCGGCGGGCAGCCGGCGGCGGCCGCCTCGGCCGCGACCATGCCGAACGCCTCGGGGAAGATCGACGGGACGACCGCGGCGTCTGCGAGCGGGAGCAGGTGCACGAGATGCCGGTGCTCGAGCGCTCCGGTGAAGAGCGTGCCCGGCGGCGCGGCGGCCTCGAGCTCGGCGCGGTAGTCGCCGAAGCCGACGATCACGGCCCTTGCGTCGAGGTCGTGCAGCGCCTCGAGCAGCAGATGGACGCCCTTGTTGTAGAGGAGCTTCCCGAAGTAGAGGACGGTCGGCTCGTCGGTCGCGAAGAAGTCGGCGAAACGCTCTGCGTTGCCTTCGTCCGGGAGGCGCTCGTCTCCGTGCCGGTCTTTCCGTGCTTCGTCGATCAGCGCCGCGAGCGCCTGGTCGCGGGGCGCGGGACGGAACTCGTCGACGTCCACGCCCGGCGGAACCTCGTGCACGCGCTCGACGTGACCGACGACCTCGTCGAGCACCTCACGGATGTGCTCGGAGCCGACGAACACGGCGCCGGCTCCCGCGAGCGACTCCCGCGCCCAGGCCGCGAGCTCCTCGTTCCCGCGGATCGAGTACTCGAGCTCGGAGCCGTGGGCCTTGACCGCGTAGCGCGCGCCGGTCGCCGCGGCGACGGGGCCGCCGAGCAGCACGTGGTTCGCGAAGACGAGGTCGGCCGGCAGGTGTTCCCGGAGCGCGGCGGCGTTGAGCTCGACGTAGCGCTCACGCTCGTCGCGCGTGAAGTCCGGCAGCAGGCGGGCCTCGAGCCCTTCGTAGCGGTCGAGCACGAAGACCGGCAGCAGGCCGCCGATGTCAGGCCGGACGGTCGCCGCGCCGCCGAGGTCGTACTGCTCGGGCCGCGGCTCCTGCGAGAACACGACCACCTCGTGCCCGGCCAGGCTCCACTCGCGAGCCAGCGCGCGCGTGTAGACGTTCGACCCGGTCCCGCCGAGCAAGTACCCGTGCCAGAGCAGGATCCTCAAGAGCACGAAAGGCTGGTGCCGACGCAGATCTTGATTCCAACCGGATACACGGCTCGGTAACGCGTCTGTCCGATGCGGTAGTCGATTGCGAACGAGCGGATGAAGAAAGCCCCCTTCGCAGCTGCGACACCGACGATGACCGTGGTTGTGCCCTTCCCATGGCTGACCATGAAGCCGCGGACGGGCCTCAGCCGCCACGCGGTCGGTTTCCATCCTCGCGCGCCGCCGATCTGGGAACCACTCGTCGCTGCAAAGCGCAGATGCGCGCAGGTCGCCTGGGCCGGATGCTCGGGATGGACTGCGACGAGGACAGCCGGGCCCGACCTCCGCCGATACTCGAGCGGAATGCCGACGACCCCGAACTGACCCGGGCGGACGCCCATCGACACCCAGCTGTTGCCGGCGTCGCTCGGGAATGCGAGCGGTCCCTCGCTCACTCCACCACAGGCGGCGAGCGGCAGGACGAGCAAAGCGGCTGGGAACCAGTGCAGGCGGATCCGCAGACCCTAAGCGCGGGACTAGGTCAGGTGGAAGTAGAGCGCGTGCAGGAGGTCGACCGCCGGGTTCGACGTGTGCACGGTGATGTCGTGCGGGACGTCGAGCAGCGCCTCCGAGTAGTTGAAGATGATCTTCACGCCCGAGCCGACGAGCTGGTCTGCCACCTGCTGCGCGCTCTCCGCCGGCACCGCGATCACGCCGACGATGATGTTCTTCTCGCGCACGACGGTCGGCAGCGCGCGGATGTCCGAGACCTCCATCGACCCGACCGTCCCGCCGACCTTCTCTGCGTCGCTGTCGAAGACGGCCGCGATGTTGATCCCGTGCTCCGCGAAGATCGGCGACGACGCGATCGCCTCGCCCAGCCGCCCGGCCCCCACCAGCGCGATGTTGTGCTGCCCCTGAGTCCGCAGGATCTTGCGGATCTCGCCAAGCAGCGAGTCGATGTTGTAGCCGACCCCGCGCTTGCCGAAGCGGCCGAAGTTCGAGAGGTCGCGCCGGATCTGCGTCGCGTTGATGTTCGTGTAGTCGGAGATCTCCTGCGAAGAGATCCTGTCCTTCCCCATCTTCTTCGACTGGGTCAGGACCTGGAGATAGCGGCTGAGCCTGGCGGCGACCCCGACAGCCACCCGATCGGTCGTATCCGAATTCGTTCCGTGAGCCGTTGCTTGTGACAGAGCACAACCATTGTGCCAGCGCCGCGTGGTTCCGTGCGTCAGACCGTCACAAGCTCGGCCGCTGCACCCCAGTTTGTGCTGTCCCCAGTCGACGCCGGAACGCGTCCTCGTGGACGTAGTACGTGAAGACACGCTCGCCGTCGATCTCGACGACCGGGATCAGCTCGCGGTAGCGCTCCTCCAGCTCCGGCGAGCCGTCGATCGCGACCTCCTCGAGCTCGAACTCCAGCTCCTCCCGCAGCGCCCGCACCTGCGCGAGCGCCCGCTCGCAGAGGTGACAGCCGGTTGCGTGGTACAGCGAAACCTTAGGGATAGAGCCCTCGAGTAATCGTTGCGTCGGCCACGCGGCCCACCGCGAGACCATACGAAGCCGGCCGCATCGGGATGTCGCGGTCCTCCGAGACGTGCCACGTCTCGTTGAACGCGCGCGTGACGATGTCGCGCAGCTTCGAGTTCACCTCGGGCTCCTTCCAGAAGTACTCCTGGAGCCCCTGGACCCACTCGAAGTACGAGACGACCACGCCGCCGGCATTCGCGAGGATGTCCGGGAGCACGAGCACGCCCTTGTCCTCGAGGACCTCGTCGCCGGCGGGGGTGATCGGCCCGTTCGCGCCCTCGCAGATGATCGAGGCCCTGACCTTGTCCGCGTTGTCGCCCGTGATCACCTGCTCCAGCGCGCACGGCGCGAGCACGTCGCAGTCGACGAGCAGCAGGTCCTCGTTGCTGATCGCGTCGGCGCCGCGCAGCCCGCTCAGCGAGCCGGTCTCCTGCTTCTGCGCGAGCGCGGCGGGGACGTCGATGCCCTTCGGGTTGTAGAGGCCCGCCGTCGAGTCCGAGACGGCGACGACCGTCGCGCCCTCCTCCGCGAGGAACTTCGCGAGGAACGAGCCGACGTTGCCGAAGCCCTGCACCGCGACGCGCAGCCCCTCGAGCCGCAGCTCCTTCTTCCGCACCGCCTCCTGGATGCAGTAGAGGCAGCCGCGGGCGGTCGCCTCGAGACGCCCGAGCGAGCCGCCGACGTTCAACGGCTTCCCCGTCACGACGCCGAGCACGGAGTGGCCCTTGGTCATCGAATACGTGTCGAAGATCCACGCCATCACGGTCCCGTCGGTGCCGACGTCCGGCGCGGGGATGTCCTTCTCGGGGCCGATCTCGTTGATGATCTCGCTGGTGAAACGGCGGGTCATCCGCTCGAGCTCGCCGCGCGAGAGCTGCTTCGGATTGCAGACGATGCCGCCCTTCGCGCCGCCGAACGGGATGTTCATCAGCGCGCACTTCCAGGTCATCCACATCGCGAGCGCCTTGACCTCGTCGAGCGTGACGTCCGGGTGGTAGCGGAGCCCGCCCTTCGAGGGGCCGCGCGCGACGTTGTGGGTGACGCGGTACCCCTCGAAAGCCTCGATCGACCCGTCGTCCATCGTGACGGGGATCGAGACGACGATCGCCTTCTTGCACTCCTGCAGGACGTTCACCAGCCGCTGGTCGATCGCGAAGATCTCCGCGACCCGGTGCACTTGCTCGCGGGCGATCTGGAAGGGGTTTTCTCGGAGGTGGGACTCGGGCGCTTCGACTGTGGTCACGAAAACTCCTTAGGAGAGGAAAAGTGCCGCAAACGGGCGGAGTATAGGTCGATTCATTTGATCCGGAAATGGACAGCGACGCGCGTCGGAGGACCGCTCCCGGTCGGAAGTGCGACGAGCTCGATCCGGTAGAGGCCCGGTGGGAGCTGCTTGCCGCCGGGGCCGCGGCCCGTGAGGCCATACACGAGCTGGCCGGGGAGTAGGTCGCGGAGCCGCGCAATGAGGCCGAGACGCTCCCTACCGTGCCACAGCTCGAAGTCGAGCCGCGCCACGGGCTGTACCTGCGGCCCGACCGGCGTCTGGAGGATGCTGCCGGCCCGGAAGGAGAGCACGGCGGGCAGCGCGTCCGAGGGCTTGAAACTCGTCGCGGAGAGCGCGATCTCCGAAAGGGTTGCACGGGCCGGCTTGCCGAAGGTAATCGCCCAGGGGATCCGCAGCGGCTGAGACGCGCGCGGCAGGAGCTCGACCGCGCCCTCGGCGGTGCCCCCGGAGGGCGGCGTGCCCCGCAGGCGGGCTACCAGCGCGACCGTCGTCGAGCCGCCGGGCCTGAGCCGGACGAGCTTCGGCTTCGGGACGATCTCCAGCCCGCCCTGGCCCACGCTGCGAATCCGCACGCGGAAGAGCCGCGACGAGACGTTGTGCAGCGTCAGCCGCTGCAGCGAGTGCCAGCCGTCGCCCCGGGCGTTCCCGAACGCCAGCGTGTCCGGCTCCGCCGTGAGCTCGGCCGCGGCGGCGGCGCCGACGTCCACGAGTCCGCCGCCCTGCTCGGTGACGCTCGTGTCCTTCAGCGGGCTCGCGGTGCCGGCAAGGAGGCTCTTGAGGTCCGAGGCGCTCAGATCCGTGCGCAGCTCCGCAAGTAATGCGGCCGCGCCCGCGACCACGGCGGCGGCGGCGCTCGAGCCGTTGACCGTGGCGAACCGGCCTGTGCCGTCTGCGTTCCGGCCGGCGTCCGCGGTCGCCAGCACGACCCCCGGCGCCGCGACGTCCGGCTTCACGCGCCCGTCGAACGCGAGCCCGTGCGAGGAGAACGGCGCGATCTGGGCCGAGGCGCCGTTGCGCACCGTGTCCGGAACGCCGATCGAGACGACCGGATGCCCGCCGCGGGCGAGCGAGGCCGCTGCCAGCTCGCCCACGTGCGCCGGGACGCTGAAGACGGGGACGTTCACGGACTCGTCGAGGCCGAGCCCCCCGGCCGGAAGGTCGGTGCCGTACACGACGACCGCCTGCGCTCCGGCCGCGACGGCGTTCTGGATCGCCGTCCGCGGGTCGCTTCCCGCCCGGACCAGCGCCGCGCCGCCGGCGACGAGGCTGAGTCCGTGGCCGTTGAAGAAGCTGGTGGGATCAGACCCCGGGCCTCGCGGGCCTGCGAGCTCGAGCGCAACGGGGTGCTTCGGGGCAACCGCGCCCGCGAGCGGCACCCGGCGGTCGAGGAGGAGCCGGATGCCGGTGCGCACCGCGACCGGCACTTCCTCCGCCTGCGTGCGCAGGTCGACAGCGCCGACCGTGAGCGCCGCGGGAGCGCCGCCCGGGCTCGCGACGCTGCCGTAGCCGGGCCCCGCGGGCCCGTCGTTCCCGACCGGGGCCACGACGAGCGTGTCGAGGTCGAGCGCGCCGAGGATCGCCCGAGCTTCCGGCGAGTCCGTGAACGCGGCGTAGGACGCAGCCACGCCGATCAGCGCGATCCGAGCGGCATCGTGCGCGTCCCCGTCGAGGTTCGGGTCGACCGCGCGCTCGAGCCCGGCGATCAGCTGGTCGGTCCGCGAGTACACGGCCCAGTTGCCCTGGAGGTCGCGCTGCCAGCCCGCGATGCGAATCGGCAGCACGGACGCTCCCGTGGCGACTCCCGAGATCCCACCCGGGCCGCCTGACCCGACGAGCAGGCCGGCCATCTCCGTCCCGTGTTCTTCGACCTTGCTCGAGTCCGCAGGATCGACGACCGCAGCGGCGCTGCTGCGCACGTCCGGGTCGACCACGTTGATCCCCGGCAGGATGCGGCCGCGCAGGTACGGATGGGCGCTGTCGACACCGGTGTCGAGCATCGCGATCGTCACCCCGCGCCCGTCGTAGCCGGGCAGCGTCACGGACGGGAGGCTGCCGGCACCGAGCGCGATCCCGTCGCGGCCGAGCAGCTCCGTCGAGATCGAGGCCGGGTACGCGACCCGCACCGGATAGACGCCAGCGACCTGCGGCTGCCGTTCCAGCAGCGCGACCGCCCGCGCGTCCAGCGGGGCCGAGAAGGCGTTCAAGACCCGCGCGAAGCTGAACTCGACGCGCACCCCGATCCCGTGGATGGTCAGCTGCGTCAGCAACCGCTTCTGCGACGCGATCGCCTCGCGCGTCCACCCGTGCTCCTGGCGCTGGGTCGCGAAGCCTCCGTGCGCGGCGACCTGCTGCGCGAGCGACGGCGACTTCAGCACGACGATCATCCGCTGCCCAACCTCGACCCTCGGCCTCGCGCCGCCGACGAGGCCGCGCCACGACGACGCCTGCGAGACGAGCGAAGGCGTTTTCGCGCTGCCGACGCCGAAGCCGACCACGAGCAAGGTCGCTGCCGCGGCGACGATCGCCGCAGGCGCCAGCCGCCGCGCCTCAGACAGCCTGGGCGTACGCATCCAGCGCAAGATAGCCGGGGTACGGGACTGCGCTCGCGTACCGAGCCGCGGAGGCGATCATCGCCGCATTGTCCGTGCACAGCTCGATGGGCGGGGCCACGGCATCGGGCAGCGCTGCCCGCAGCGCGGAGTTCGCGGCGACGCCGCCGACGATGGCGATCCGCTCGGCGCCGGTCTGCGCGGCGGCCTGGAGCGTTCTCTCGGCGAGCGCCCGGACGATCGCGCGCTGGTAGCTCGCGGCGAGGTCGGCCTTGCGCGCCTCCACAGCTGCGGCCCGGACCTCGTAGAGCAACGCTGTCTTGACCCCCGAGAAGGAGAAATCGAGGCCGGGGACGCGCCCGACCGGGAAGTCGAACGCTTCCGGGTCTCCCTCGCGTGCGAGGCGGTCGATCTCGGCGCCACCGGGGTAGCCGAGGCCGAGCAGGCGCGCACCCTTGTCGAAGGCCTCGCCCGCGGCATCGTCCAGGGTCGAGCCGAGCACCGTGAACGTCCCGCGCTCCTGGACGTCGAGCAGGAGCGTGTGCCCGCCGCTCGCCAGCAGGCAGACGAACGGCGGCTCGAGCGGATCGGGCTCCAGGTAGAGCGAGGCGACGTGCCCCTGCAGGTGGTCGACCGGGACGAGCGGGAGCTGCCACGCCCATGCGAGCGCCTTCGCGGCCGAGAGCCCGACGAGCAGCGCGCCGATCAGGCCCGGGCCCTGCGTGACGGCGACCGCGTCGATCTCGTGGCCGTTCAGCGCCTCGCGGATCACCGGCAGGACGAGCTCGAGGTGGTGCCGCGACGCGATCTCCGGCACGACGCCGCCGAACCGGGCATGCAGGTGTGCCTGCGAGGAGACGACGTTGCTCCTGATCTCGCCACCGTCGAGCACCGCCGCTGCGGTCTCGTCGCAGGAAGTCTCGATCCCGAGGATCAGGAGCGGGCCGGTTCCTGCACCGGGTCCTTCCACATGATCAGCGCGTCCTCGCGGTTGTCCGTGTAGTACCCGCGGCGGACGCCGCGCGCGCGGAAGCCCAGGCGCTCGTACAGCTTGATCGCGCCCGTGTTCGAGACGCGCACCTCGAGCGTGTAGCCGCGCCTGCTGCGGCCGGAGGTGAGGTCGAAGAGCCGGTTCATGAGCATCGAGGCGACTCCCTGGCGGCGGTACTCGGGCCGGACCGCGACGTTCATCACGTGCCAGGCGTCGACGTAGCGGGAGATCACGAGGTAGCCGACGAGGCGGCCCGTCTCGGCGTCGTGGGCGCCCAGACACAGCGACGAGGGCTTCGAGAGCTCGCTCGCGAACATCGAGCGCGACCACGGGGTCGGGTAGGAGCTGCGCTCGATCTCCTCGATCTCGGCGAGATCGCGCAGCTCGAGACGGCGGAGCTCGATGCTGTTCGTCACGTCTTCCGCTCCGCGTCGGGTACCCGGAGGTAGAGCGGCTCGATCGCCTCCGCGGAGCCGAAGCCGGTCGCCAGCGCAGCGTGGAAGCGAGCCCTCGGCAGGTGGCGCTCGTCGCCGTCCGGGGGGATCTCGGCGCCGCGCGACTCGAGGACGGCCCGGTAGCGAAGCGCGCCGTCGCCCACGCAGAGCGTGCCGGGCTCGAGCTCCAGCTCCTGCGGCGAGCGCACCGCCGGCTCCGAGCCGTCCAGGATGAACACTTCGCGCCGACCCGCGTCGACGACCGGGAGCGCGCCCGGCGAGCCGGCCGCCAGCGCGCGCAGCGTGGAGACGCCTGCCACGGGGAGATCGAGCCCGAAGGCGAGCCCGCGCGCGGCGGCGAGCCCGAGCCGCAGGCCGGTGAAGCTCCCCGGACCGGTCCCGACGACGAGCCGGGTCAGGTCGCGCTGCCCGGCGCCTGCCTCGCGGAGCAGCTCGTCGGCGTCCTCGAGCACGGTGACCGCCCGGGAGACGCGTTCTCCCAGCACCGTTCCGTCCCGAACGAGCGCCGCAGTCGCCACGCTCGTCGCGGTGTCAAAAGCGAGAGTCAGCACCCCCGAACACGCCGTTTAGCAGGGCTTCTTCCGAGCTTTCGAGCGTGATCATCCTATGCGCCGGGTCCACGTGCGACAAACGTACCTCGACGCGCACGGGCGGCAGCGCACCGGCCGCGGCCTCGGGCCACTCGACGAAGCAGATCGCGTCCTCGAAGTACGGCTCGAGGTCCCCCCACTCCGCAGCGGAGACGCCCTGGAAGCGGAAGAGATCGAGGTGGCTGACGTCCGGGTCGCCGGGGTAGCGGTGGCCGACGGTGAAGGTCGGACTCGTCACGTGGGCGGTCACGCCGAGCGCGCGGCAGGCGCCGCGGACGAAGGTCGTCTTGCCGCTCCCGAGCTCCCCGGAGACGGTGACGACATCGCCGGCGACGAGGTCGCGAGCCAGGCTGGCCGCGACGCGCTCGGTCTCTTCCGGGGAAGCAGAGGTCAGTTCCACGCTCGCCACGTTAGTGCCGTATTAGGGGCCGCGGAGACAGTCGGCTCGTGAACGAGAGCCACACGATCGACCCGAAGGGATTCGGCGCCGGCCGAGGCGCCCTCTGCCTGATCTTCGCGGCCTTCATCGCGGCCGTGACGTTCGTCCATTTCAGCGGCGGCATCTTCTGCTCGGTCGAACGCAGCAAGGGGGCAAACGTCGACCACGCATTGGGCCTGGCCTTCGTCGCCGGGCTCGCAGGCCCTCTCCTCCTGCTCTTCGCGCGCAAGCATCGACGGCTGTGCACCGCCGTCTTGCTTACAGGCGCAGCGGCTCTGGGGATCGCCATCGTGCTGGTGTCTCTGGACGCGGCGACGTACGCCGAACACCAGAGCTGCGGCTTGATGACGTCCACGGAGACGGACATCAACGAGCGCGTCTACTACCTGTACGTCCTCTGGGGGTTGCCGTTTGCAGTGCTTCTCCGGACCGCCCTCTCGAACACCTCGGCCTCACCGCTCGCCCGCCGCGCCGGAACGATCGTTCCGTTCGCGCTCATCGCGACGCTGGCGCTGGCAACCTGGGCCCCTGCGAAGAGCGGCGCCCGGCCGAGCACGCTGCCTGCGGGGACGAAGGTCTTCGCGGAGCCGGATCACGACCACGTCAACCGGAAGGTGCGCTACGACCGGAATCCGCCGGCCGGCGGCCCGCACAACGGCGTCTGGCTCAACTGCGGCGTCTACGCGCAGCCGGTCCGAAACGAAAACGCCGTCCACTCGCTTGAGCACGGCTCGGTCTGGATCACCTACTCGCCGAAGCTGCCGCGCTCCACGGTTGCCGGCCTCCGGCGTTTCGTCAAGGCGCACTACCGCGGCCACGAGCGCTACCTGATCCTGAGTCCATACCCGGGACTGCGGCGCCCGGTCGTGGCCTCCGCCTGGGGTGCCCAGCTGAAGCTCGGCCGGGCCAGCGATCCGCGCCTGGCCAAGTTCGTCGACCACTTCGCCGGCGGCGGCCAGGGCGGCGAGCCCGGCGGTTACTGCACAGGTGGAACGGGGTCGCCGGTGGGTTAGAACAGGCCGAGCTGGACCGCGGGCTCGGCCGCGGCTTCGACCAGCGGAGGCGCTGCCGCGACCGGCGGTTCGACCTCGCGGCCGAGCAGCTCCGGAAGCCGGGCGAAGTCCTGCTCCAGGACCGTCAGCATCGCGGGCGTGTAGAGCGCGGCGGCCGGGTGGTAGAGCGGGTAGAGGAGGACGTCGAGCGAGCCGACCTTGAGCCGCTGCTCCTGGCCGTGGACGCGCGTGATGCCGGTCTCCTTGCCGCTCAGCTGCTTGGTCGCGTGGTTGCCGAGGGTCGCGATCACCTTCGGCCGGATCAGCTCGACCTGGCGGAAGAGGTACGGCTCGCAGGCTTCCTTCTCGTCCGGTACCGGGTCGCGGTTGCCGGGAGGCCGGCACTTGAGCACGTTGCAGATGTAGACCTGGCTCCGCTCGAGCCCGATCCCCGCCAGGAGCTTGTCGAGCAGCTTCCCCGCCTGGCCGACGAACGGGATCCCCTGCTTGTCCTCGTGGAAGCCCGGCGCCTCGCCGACGAACATCAGGTCTGCATCCGGGCTGCCAACGCCGAAGACGACCTGCGTGCGCCCCTCCGCGAGCCGGCAGCGCGTGCAGCCGGCTACCTGGCGCGCGAACGCCTCGAGCTCCGTCAACTGCTCAGCAGCAGCCACACGAACCGCCGCAGCAACCGCCCGATGATCCGTAGGTCGGCTGCTCGGCGGTGCCGTGCGTCGCGAAGACCGAGAACTGCTTGCGCACGTTCGAGGAGGTGCAGCCCGGGCAGTCCGGCTGCTCGCCGTTCCGGACGAGCTCCTCGAAATGCGACTCGCACTCCATGCAGACGTATTCGTAGATCGGCACCGTGTCAGCAGACCCTAGCAACGGGTCCGCATGATCGAGGTCGCACCGGACGTCAAGCCGCGCGTGGCAATTCGAAGAAGAAGGTGGAGCCCGAACCGGGGTCGGACTCGACGCCGATCGTGCCGCCCATCCGCTGCACGAGCTCGCGGCAGATGTAGAGGCCGAGGCCGGTCCCGGGCCGGACGGCCTGGCCGTCGAGGCTCCCTCGGTAGAACTTCTCGAAGACCGAGGCCTGCTCTGCGGCGGGGATGCCGATTCCGGTGTCCCGAACCTCGACGCGCACGCCGTGCGGGGAGGCCGCCGTCGAGACGGAGACCTCACCGCCGCCGGGCGAGTACTTGATCGCGTTGTCGATCAGGTTCACGAGCACCTGCTCGATCCGGCTCCGGTCGCCGAGCGCGGCCGTGCCGTTCGACTCCGTGCTGGCGGTGAGCGAGATCGCCTCGGGCAGGGACTCCCGCATGTGCTCGACCGCGGTGTGGACGAGGTCGCCGATGTCGACCGGATCGCGGTCGAGCCGAAGCTCGTCGCGGTCGAGCCGGCTCGCGATCAGCAGGTCCTCGGCGATCTTCGTCAGCCGCGTCCCCTGCGCGCCGATCATCTCCAGCAGCTGGCGGCGCCGCTCGGGATCGAGCTCGATGTCGTCGCGCATCAGCGTCTTGGCGGCACCGAGGACGGCCGTCATCGGCGTGCGCAACTCGTGCGAGACGGTCGCGACGAACTCGCTCTTGGCCTCGTCGAGGCGCCGCTCGAGCGTCAGGTCGCGGAACGCGTAGACGACCCCGGCCGGACTGCGCACCGCGACGAAGGAGAGCCAGAGCTCGCGGCCGTCGACGTCGACCGGCAGCGTGACCGGACGCGCGGCGGCCGAGCCTTCGGAGACGGGAATCCGCTCGGCGAGGCGGTCCCAGCGGCCGAAGATCTCTCCGGCCGGACGGCCCCAGGCATCGTCGCCGGCCTTGCGCGTGACGAGCTCGGCCGCGTGGTTCCAGAAGCGAATCATGCCCCGGTCGTCGAGCAGGAAGACGCCGTCGCCGACGGCGTCGAGGACCCGGGCCGCGTGCTCGCGCTCGGCGGCGGTCGCCTCGGCCCGCGCGCGTGCGGCCGCCTCGGTCTGGGCGGTCTCGTGGAGCCGCGCGTTCCGTGCGGCCGCGCCCATCAGGCCGACGAGGCCCTCCGCGAGCTCGAGCTGCGCCTGGTCGTATCCGGCGTCGGCGTTCATCAGCTGCACGACGCCGACGACTTCGCCCTCGTGCTTGACCGGAAGCATGATCGCCGCGCGCACCCCGGGCGGACCCTCCTCGGGAAGCTTCTTCATGCGCCCCTCGCGGTCGACGTCGTAGTACACGCCGCCGGGCTTCTTGACCTGTGCCGGGACGTCGCTCACGAGCAGCGGCTCGCCGGTCGTGATCACGCGGCTCTGCATGCCGCCGCCCTCCCGGTTCACCGGCAGCGAGGGGAAGATCGCCGGGTCGAGCTTCTCGCCGTCGACCCAGGCGTATTCGCAGGTGATCAGCTCGGTCGCCGGATCGAACGCCGAGACGACGACTCCCGCGTGCGGGACCGCGTCTTCGAGCAGCTCGTGGAAGCGGTCGTAGACGCGCTCCGGCTCGAGCGTCTCGTTGAGGTAGCGAGCTGCGGAGAGGAGCAGCTCTGCCGTTTCTGACGGAGGGTGCGCCAAGTGCGCCATCATCATGCCTATCGGCACGTTCCAACATCTGGCGCAGAGGCTGGAAGGGCGGATCGTCGTGCTCGAGCCGCTGGGACCCGAGCACGTCGAGGGCATCCGCACCGCTGCCGCCGACGAGCGGATCTGGACCTGGATGCTGACGACCGACCCCGAGGCCTGGCTCGGCTACACGCTCGGCAGCGACGTGATGCAGCCGTTCGCGGCCCTGCACGACGGCGAGGTGGTGGGATCGACGAGCTACATGTCCCTCGCGCCGGAGCACCGGCGGCTCGAGATCGGCAACACGTGGATGAACCCGTCGATGTGGAACACGGGGGCGAACGTCGAGGCGAAGTACCTGCTCCTCCGGCACGCCTTCGAGACGGTCGGCTGCCACCGGGTCGAGTTCAAGACCGACGCGAAGAACGAGCGGGCGCGGCGGGCGCTCGCAGCGCTGCCGGCGGAGTTCGAGGGGATCCACCGCAAGCACATGGTCGTCCGCGGCGGCGAGCGGCGCGACTCGGCTTGGTACGCGGTGATCGACGACGACTGGCCCAGGGTCAAGTCGGCGCTCGAGCAGCGTCTCGCCAGCCGCTGAGCGCCGAAGCCGCGCCGAAGGTCCGATGCGGCCCCAACTTCTCGGGCGGGTCGGCGTCACCGCTTCGGTCTGAACTCCGTGGGGCGGTCGGCGCTGCGGTGCTGACCGTCCCACCAGTGAGTCGGGGCCGGGCGCCGAGGCTCTGCGGCTAGCCGACGCCCCGGCCCGTGGGGGAGAGTGCCGTTGCCCCGACTCGAGTTCAGTCTCGGCTTTGCATCGGACGAGCTTGAGCCCGCAGCGCCGCACCGCTAGTACATTCGCTTCATGACCGAGGCGCCGCGCACGCTCCACAGCCTTCGCGAGGACGCGTTCAACTACGTCTGGGACAACTCGATCGAGCCGGCGCTCGAGGTCGAGCCCGGCGAGACCGTCGAGCTGCACGTGCGCGATGCGTCGGACGAGCAGATCCGCGTCGACTCCGGCGCCGAGGACGTCACGAAGCTCGACTTCGACCACGTCAACCCGGTCAGCGGGCCCGTTTTCGTCAAGGGGGCCTTGCCCGGCGACGTGCTCGCGGTCGAGCTGCTGGAGTTCCGGCCTCCCGACTGGGGCTGGACCGCGCTGATCCCCGGCTTCGGGCTGCTGGCGGACGAGTTCCCCGACCCCTGGCTGCGGATCTCCCGCGTGGATGCGGCGGCCGGTCGCGTGGCCTGGAGCGACGAGATCTCGCTGCCGTACCGGCCCTTCCCGGGGACGATCGGCGTTGCCCCGGCCGAGCCGGGCTCGCACCCGATCCTGCCGCCGTCGCGCTGGGGCGGGAACCTCGACACGAAGCACCTCGTCGTGGGCACCACGCTCTACCTGCCCGTCGGCGTCGAGGGCGCGCTCTTCTCGCTCGGCGACACGCATGCGGCACAGGGCGACGGCGAAGTCTGCGGAACCGCGATCGAGACGGCGATGGACGTCGTTGTCCGGCTCTCGGTTCGCCGCGACTTCAGCGTCGACGCGCCGCAGTACGAGCTCCCGCAGGGCGCGCTCGCCGACGAGGCGCGGACCGCGCACCACGTCTGCACCGGCGTCGGCCCGGACCTGATGGGGTGCGCCAGGGACGCCGTGCGCGCGACCATCCGCCGGCTCGAGGAGGAGCGGGGCCTCGGGCGCGAAGACGCCTACGCGCTCTGCAGCGTGGCCGTCGACCTGCGCATCCACGAGCTCGTCGACGCGCCGACCTGGGTCGTCGGCGCCTTCCTGCCCGAGGGGATCTTCCAGAGCTAGACTGCTGCCTGCCCGGTATCCGCTACGGAACTGGAGCAGGCAGATGGTCGAAAGCGTGAACGTGATCGGTCGCGGCCGAGTCGGCTCGGCGCTTGCCGCGCGCCTCGAGGAGCGCGGCGTCCCGCTCGTGGAGCGAGAGGCGGAGCTCACCTTGCTCTGCGTCCCGGACACGGCCATTCGAGACGTCGCCAGGGGACAGTCGCAGGAACAGTCACCGTGGATCGCCCACGTGAGTGGCGCGACGCCGCTTTCGGCGCTCGATCCGCACACGCGGCGGTTCTCGATGCACCCGCTGCAGACGTTCACGCGCTCGTGCGGGCCCGAGCAGCTCGACGGGGCCTGGGCCGCGGTGACCGCGGAGACGCACGAGGCGCGCGACGTCGGCTTCGAGCTCGCACGCCTGCTCGGGCTCGAGCCGTTCGAGCTCGCCGACCAGGCGCGGCCGCTCTACCACGCCGGCGCGGCGATCGCCTCGAACTACCTCGTCACGCTGCACCGCGTCGCTTCCGAGCTGTTCACCGCGGCCGGCGCGCCGCCCGCGGCGCTCGAGCCGCTCATGCGGCGGACGATCGAGAACGGCTTCGAGCTGACCGGCCCGATCGAGCGCGGCGACTGGGACACCGTCGAGGCGCACCGCGCGGCGATCCGCGAAGTGCGGCCCGACCTGGAGCCGCTGTACGACGTGCTCGCCGAGGCAACCCGATGAAGATCGCCCGCACCGCTGCCGAGCTTCCTCGCGGACGCGAGCTCGGGCTTGTCCCCACGATGGGCGCCTTCCACGAAGGCCACCTCTCGCTCTTCCGCGCCGCGCGCGCCGAGAACGACACCGTGGTCGCGAGCCTCTTCGTCAACGCGGCCCAGTTCGGCGCGGGCGAGGACCTCGACCGCTACCCGCGCGACGAGGAGCAAGACGCGCGGCTCGCCGAGGAGGCGGGCGTCGACGTCCTCTTCGCGCCCCCTGCCGAGGAGATCTACCCGCCGGGTTTCCAGACCTGGGTCGAGGTCGAGAGGCTCGGGAGCGTCCTCGAAGGCGAGTACCGCCCCGGCCACTTCCGCGCCGTCGCGACGGTCTGCCTCAAGCTTTTCAATCTCGTCCGCCCGTCCCGCGCGTACTTTGGCCAGAAGGACGCCCAGCAGGCGGCCGTGATCAGGCGCATGGTGCGCGACCTCGCGGTCCCGGTCGAGATCCGGGTCTGCCCGACCGTCCGCGACGAGGACGGGCTCGCGCTGTCCTCCCGAAACGCCTACCTCAGCCCGGAGCAGCGCCAGGCTGCCCTCGCCCTCCCGCACGCGCTCCAGGCCCACGACCGCTCGTTGCTGAGCGGCCTCGAGGTCGACTACTTCGAGGAAGCCGACTTCGAGCCGCGCGTCCTCGCCGCAGCCGTCCGCGTGGGCGGCACGCGTTTGATCGACAACGTGATCCTGGAAGGAGACAAGCCATGAGCACCCCACCCCAGGGCAAGCTCGCCCTGCCGAAGCTCGCGGAGATGAAGCGCCACGGCGAGAAGATCGTGATGGTCACCGCCTACGACGCGCCCGGCGCGCGGTTCGCCGAGGACGCAGGGATCGAGATCGTCCTCGTCGGCGACACCGCAGCGATGGTCGTGCTCGGCTACGACGGCACCGTGCCGGTGACGATGGACGAGATGGTCTTCCTGACGCGGACCGTCGCGCGGGCGGCGCGGCGGCCGATCGTGATCGGCGACATGCCGTTCGGCTCGTACCAGGTCTCCGACGAGGCGGCGGTCGAGAACGCGATCCGCTTCTTCAAGGAGGCAGGCTCGGACGCGGTCAAGCTCGAGGGCGCGGGCCCGTCGCTCTCCCGGGTGCGCGCGATCGTCGGCGCCGGGATCCCGGTGATGGGGCACGCCGGCCTGACGCCGCAGTCGGCGACGATGCTCGGCGGCTTCAAGACCCAGGGCAAGACCGCCGAGGCCGCGCGACAGCTCGTCGAGGATGCGGTCGCGCTCGAGGAGGCAGGCTGCTTCGCCGTCGTGCTGGAGGCGGTGCCCGCGCCGGTCGCGGCCGAGGTCACGCGCCGACTCGAGGTGCCGACGATCGGGATCGGCGCCGGCCCGGACTGCGACGGCCAGGTGCTCGTCTACCACGACCTGCTCGGCCTCAGCGAGGGTCATCTCCCCCGCTTCGTCAAGCGCTACGCGAGCCTCTCGCGCGAGATCCGCGACGCGCTCGAGAGCTACGCGGCCGACGTGCGCTCAGGCGCGTTCCCGGAGGAGCAGCACACCTACGAGATGCCGAGCGAGGAGCTCGAGGCCTTCGAGCGGACCTCGCGCAGCCCGAGCACGAGCAAGCCGAGCGCCCAGGCGACGAAGAGCAGCTCGAGCCCGACGAACGCGTAGTTGCCGGCTCCGTGGTCGGAGCCGCCGCTCTTGAAGACGTCGTCGCCGTAGACGGCGAGGCGCACCGGCCAGAGCAGGAACAGCGAGAGCGCGACCGGAGCGGAGGCGAATGCCAGCACGTGCCTGGCCTGGCGGTAGCTGCGCGTGACCCGGAACGGGCTCACGGCTGCGTAGAGGACGAAGCCGAAGACCCAATAGCCCACCGCGCCGTAGATGCTGCCCCCGATGAAGACCACGATCGCGATCAGCAGCGCGTCCCACTGGACGAAGCGATCGTCCATGAGCCGCCCGACGTTCGGCGCCCAGAGCACCGTCGCGATCCCCGTCAGCAGCACGAGCGCGAGCACGGCCTCGCCGCGAGCCCGAGCCGCCGCGTCCGAGTCGTCGCGCAGCGAGGCGAAGACCGGCCGCGGGCTCACGAGCACGGCCACGGCCTGGCCGAGCCAGAAGCGCTCGTCCGTCCGAGCGAGCTCCCCGCGCGCCTCGATGCCCATGCTCCTCAGGCCGCGGCCGGGACCAGCCGCAGAACCTGGCGCAGGTATTGGCCGGTGGCGGACTCCTCCACTTCGGCCACCTGCTCCGGCGTGCCGGTCGCGATCACCTCGCCGCCGGCCTCGCCGCCCTCGGGCCCGAGGTCGACGATCCAATCGGCCTGCTTGATCACGTCCAGGTTGTGCTCGATCACGAGCACCGTGTTGCCCGCGTCCGCGAGCCGCTGCAGCACCTCGAGCAGCTTCTCGATGTCCGCGAAGTGGAGCCCGGTGGTCGGCTCGTCGAGGATGTACAGCGTCCGCCCGGTCGCGATCTTGCCGAGCTCCTTCGCGAGCTTGACCCGCTGTGCCTCGCCTCCGGAGAGCGTCGTCGCCGGCTGGCCGAGCTTGATGTAGTCGAGCCCGACGTCGTGCAGCGTCTGCAGCCGCCGGCGCAGCTTCGGGATCTTTGCGAAGAACCGCAGCGCCTCCTCGACCGACATCTCGAGCACGTCCGCGATCGACTTGCCCTTGAACCGGACCTCGAGCGTCTCGCGGTTGTAGCGCTTGCCGCCGCAGGTCTCGCACGGCACGTAGACGTCGGGCCGGAAGTGCATCTCGATCTTGATCGTCCCGTCGCCCTTGCAGGTCTCGCAGCGGCCGCCGCGCACGTTGAACGAGAAGCGGCCGGGCTTGTACCCGCGCACCTTCGCCTCGGGCGTGAGCGAGTAGAGCTCCCGGACGGGCGTGAAGATGTCCGTGTAGGTGGCCGGGTTCGAGCGCGGTGTGCGGCCGATCGGCGACTGGTCGATGTCGATCACCTTGTCGAAGCAGTCGATCCCCTCGACCGCCTCGTGGTCGCCGGGCTTGACGCGCATCCGATGCAGCCGGTTCGCGAGCGCCTTGTAGACGATCTCGTTCACGAGCGTCGACTTGCCCGAGCCCGAGACGCCGGTCACGCAGACCAGCTTCCCGACCGGGAACTCGACGTCGATGTTCTTGAGGTTGTGCATCGACGCGCCGAGGACGCGGAACGAGCCGAGATCCTCGTCGCGCCGCTCGGGGACCGCGATCTCGCGCTTCCCCGACAGGAACTGCCCGGTGATCGAGCCGCGCACCCGCTCGACCGCCTTCGCCGGCCCCTCCGCGACGACGTGGCCGCCGTGCTCCCCCGCGCCCGGGCCCATGTCGACGAGGTGGTCGGCCGAGCGCATCATCTGCTCGTCGTGCTCGACCACGAGCACCGTGTTGCCGAGGTCGCGCAGGCGTTCGAGCGTCCCGATCAGCTTGCCGTTGTCGCGTTGATGGAGCCCGATGGACGGCTCGTCGAGGATGTAGAGGACGCCGACGAGCTGTGAGCCGATCTGCGTCGCGAGCCGCAGCCGCTGCGCCTCGCCGCCGGAAAGCGTCGCGGACGCGCGGTCGAGGTTCAGGTAGCCGACGCCGACGTCGTTCAGGAACGTCAGCCGCTCGCGGATCTCCTTCAGGATCCGGACGCCGATCAGCTGCTCGGTCTCGGTCAGCTCGAGCTCGTCGACGAACCGCAGCGCGGACGTGATCGAGAAGCGCGTGAA
>DATDMJ010000047.1:0-7666 GCA_036518855.1 Gaiellaceae bacterium
CCTGCCCGCGCTGGACGGCGACGAACGCCTTGGCGACGGCCGGGTGGAACTGCGTCCCCGCGTTGCGCTCGATCTCCGCGAGGGCGACCTCGGGCGGCAGCCCGGGCCGGTAGGGCCGGTCGGAGAGCATCGCGTCGTAGCTGTCGGCGACGATCAGGAAGTGCGACGCGAGCGGCAGCTCGTCGCCCGGGACGCCGTAGTAGCCGCGCCCGTCGTGGCGCTCGTGGTGGAGCTCCACGGCGCGAGCCTCCGCGGCCGAGAGCTCGAAGCGGCGCAGCAGCCGTGCGGAGAGCCGCGGCGCGCGCCACATGGCGCCCCACTGATCGGGAGTGAGCTTCCCGGGCTTGCGCAGCGCCGACGCGTCGACCGCAACCTTGCCGAGGTCGTGGAGCCGCGCCGCCCAGCGCAGGCGGTCGATGTCGGAGTAGGGCAGGCCGAGCGCCCGCGCCAGCTCGTCGACGTAGCCTGCGACGCGCACGGAGTGGCGATACGTCGAGGGGTCGCGCTCGTCGACGATGGTCGCGAAGGTCTCGAGCGCGTGCAGCGTCTCGAGCCGCGAGCGCCGCACGCGCGCATGTGCGAGGTTGACGGCCCAGGCCACCGGAATGACGGCGAGCACGTTCCAGGGATGGTGGATCGCGAAGAGGGCGAGCACCGCACCGAGACCGGTCTCGGCAGCCGCTGCCGCGAAGTCGGGCTCCAGCGTCTCGCCCCCGCCCACGAGCTGGAGCAGGCCGCGGGAGACCATCAGGTAGACGATCGCCAGCGCGATCAGCGGAACGAGGTCGTCCGGAAGCGTCAGCCGGCCCGGATGGCCGCCTCCGAGAACGAAGGCGTAGCCGGCGGCCAGCGCCGCGAGCCCGAACGCGGATGCCTGGAAAGCGGCGAGCCGCCAGGGCATGCGCACCAGCCGGGCGACGAAGGCCGCCGCTCCGGCGACGAGGGCGCCGCGCCACGGGCCGAGCACGATCACCGCGGCGACGTCCACGCCCGAGGCGACGCGGAAGACACCAGGTCCGACGGGCTCCCGGAGGCGCGCGTTCTCCGGCTCCTCCAGGAGCTCCGCCGCAAGTGCAGCTGCCCCCAGCAGCGCGAGCGCCGTCAACGGGCGACTCGTGGCGGCGGCCGCTCCGACGCCGATCGCGGCCACGCCGGCGCCGATCGCGAGGTATGCGAGCAGGGGGAACCGCACGATGCGTGTATCGGCAGGTCGGCGGGCAGGCTTAGCCGAGAGCCGGAGCTAGACTCTCGCGATGCCCGGAACCACGCGGATCATCCCGTTGGGCGGCCTCGGCGAGGTCGGCAAGAACATGACGGTTTACGAGGCCGACGGCGAGGCGCTGGTCGTCGACGCGGGGCTCGCGTTCCCGAGAGACGAGCACCTCGGCGTCGACCTGATCCTGCCGGACTTCAGCTACCTCGCCGATCTCGACCGCCCGATCCGCGCGGTGATCCTGACGCACGGCCACGAGGACCACGTCGGCGCGCTTCCGTACGTGCTGCGCCAGACGCGGGTGCAGGAGGTCTGGGCGACGCGCCTCACCCTCGGCCTGATCAAGTCGAAGCTCGACGAGCACGGCCTGATGCGCGCGGCCGAGCTCAGGGAGGCCGATCCGGAGGCGGGCCCGGTGCAGCTGGGACCCTTCACGGTCGAGTTCGTCCGCGTCGCGCATTCGATTCCGGACTCGGTCGCCGTGCTGCTCGACACCCCGGGCGGACGGATCCTGCACACCGGCGACTACAAGCTCGACCACACGCCCGTGGACGGCCTGCGCACCGACGTGGGCCGGCTCGCCGAGATCGGGAACGGCGGCGTCGACCTGCTGCTGGGCGACTCGACGAACGCGGAGCGCCCGGGCGTCACGGGCTCGGAGCGGCTCGTCGGCGAGGCGTTCAAGCAGATCATCCCGCGGCTCGAGGGCCGGGTGCTCGTGGCCTCGTTCGCGTCGAACGTCCACCGCATGCAGCAGGCGGTCGACGTCGCGGTCGACGTCGGCCGCAAGGTCTGCGTCGTCGGCCGCTCGATGCGCAAGAACGTCAACATCGCGCGCAACCTCGGCTACATGGAGGTGCCCGACGACGTCCTCATAAGGCCGAACGACCTCGAGGAGTATCGGCCCGAAGAGGTGCTGATCCTCTGCACGGGAAGCCAGGGCGAGCCGCTCTCGGCGCTCGTACGGATCGCGTACGGCGACCATCCAGCGGTCGTGGTCGAGGCCGGCGACACGGTGATCATCTCCGCGAAGCCGGTTCCCGGGAACGAGCTGCGCGTCCACGACGCGATCAACCAGCTCGCCCGCCGCGGCGCCGAGGTCCTCCACCAGGAGGTGTCGCCGGTGCACGTCTCGGGCCACGGCAACTCGGAGGAGCTGCGCACGATGCTGGGGCTCGTCCGGCCCCGCGGCGTGATGCCGGTGCACGGAGAGTTCCGCATGCTGGCCGCGCATGCGAGGCTCGCGCAGGAGGGCGGAGTCCCGGAAGACCGGATCGTGCTCGCGGAGAACGGCTCCGTCGTCGAGCTCGAAGACGGCGTGGCGCGGATCGTCGACCGCATCGACGCCGGCGTGACGTTCGTGGACGGGTTGGGAGTGGGGGACGTGCAGGACGTCGCGCTGCGCGACCGGCGCCATCTCTCCGAGGACGGCGTGCTGATCATCGTGGCGACGCTAACGGGCTCCAACGGCGCGGTCGCCGGCGAGCCGGAGCTGATCGCGCGCGGGCTCGCAGAGCCGGATGCGGAGCTCCTGGACGAGATGCGCGAGGAGGCGCAGCGCGTGCTCTCCGACCTGCTCGAGGACGACGTGAGCGAGATCAAGCTCCTCCAGGAGCACCTGCACGACGGCCTCGGACAGCTGATCTACGACCGCACGGGTAGACGCCCGATGATCCTCCCTGTAGTTGTAGAGGTATGAGCCGAATTCGCGTCGAGAAGACCTGGGCCGACGTGCTCGTCGACAACGCGGCCGAGATCGCCACCGCCGAACGGCTGATCCGGCAGCTCAAGGCCTGCGAGGTCTCAGCGCTCGCGTTCTGCCGGCTCCTGGAGCGGTGGGCCCGCGGGGACGCGGCTCCGTCGACCCCGGGCGGGCGGCAGGCGGCGCTGCGGCGGGCTGCGGAGCGCGCCGAGACCGCGCTGGCCGGCCTCGAGGGACCGCTGGGCCGCTACTTGTTGGAGCTCGAGCCCGAGCGCGCCGAGGGTCGGTCGTGGTACGGCGCTCCCGGCGCGGCCGAGTTGCTCGAGTGGTCGACCGTGTTGGAACGGGCGGGCGTGCGGGCGCAGGCGCTGCGGGTCACGCAGGCCTACCTCGAACTCGCGGTCTTCCTCCGCGCCCTCGCCGGGCTCGGCGACGCCGCGCGGATCCGCTCCGCGCCCGACCGCGCGTCGCTCTGGTGCGGCCTTTTCGACCTGCGCGAAAACCTCCTTGGACGGGCCGTGGAGGACCTCCGGGCGTTGGCCGCCTAGCTACCCTACGACCCGCATGACGGCCGACATCTACACGCTGCTGATCCCGGTCTACATCCTGGCCGGGCTCCTCCTGCTGCTGCTCGTGCTCAACCTGCTCGCGCGCGTGCAGGGCGGGCGCTACGTGCGGCCGATCGCGAAGGGCCTGATGAAGCTCCCGTGGGTGGGAAAGCAGCTGAAGAAGGCCTCTCAGGCGACGCTCGAGCGGAAGAACCCGGAGCTCGCAAGCGCGGTTCAGAAGCTCGAGCGCTCCGGCGCCGCGCGCGATCCGATGAAGGCGCAGCAGGCGCTCTCCAGGCTCAGCGCGGCCGAGCGGAAGGCGTGGCTCGACGCGGCCGGCGAGCAGGGCGCGATCCCCGAGCCGATGAACCGCCAGCAGCGCCGCGCCGCCGCGAAGCTCAAGAAGCGCCGCTAGCCGTCAGCGCGGCTAGCTCGGGACGAACTCGACCCAGATGCTCCCGAACCAGAACTTGTCGTTCGCGCTCGCGCCGGAGAGCATCTCGCCGTTGATGTAGAAGGTCGTCGTCCCCGGGGAGACGTTGAAGACCTGCATTCCCGACGGGCTGACGTCGTACTCCGCCGACGGAAGCGCCGCCGGCTCGCCGAAGACCGAGGCGAAGTTCGGATAGCCGCTGCAGTCGGTGGGGCTGGTCGCGGCGACGACGGCGACCTGATCCAGCGTCCCGCTCGTGTGGTCGATCTTGAACCAGACCTGGTAGTGGACGATCGCCTTTCCGGAGACCGGCGCGGTCAGCGCGACGGACGCGTCGCTGTAGTGCACGCAGGTGCCGTTCGCCGTGATCGTCGTGATCTGGATGCTGTTGTGCGAGACCACCGGGCCGACCGGTCCGATTGGGCCGGTCGCGCCGCGGAAGCCGCGCGGCCCGGTGGCGCCTCGCACGCCGGTCGAGCCGGTCGGGCCGCGAACGCCCGGCGGGCCGATCACGCCCGTCGGACCGCGAGGTCCGGTGGCGCCGCGGCCGCCGGTGACCCCGCGCCGGCCGGTGGCTCCTCGAGGGCCTGTCGGCCCGCGGGCGCCGGTCGGGCCTCGTGCGCCTGGCGGGCCGACTGGCCCGGTCAAGCCGCGGGCTCCCGTCGGGCCCTGGATGCCCTGGATGCCCTGAAAACCTCGAGGCCCCGTCACGCCCTGGATCCCCTGCGGTCCGCGAGGGCCGGTCACGCCCTGCTGCCCCTGGGCTCCCCGCGGGCCGGTCGTGCCCTGCTGGCCCTGCGCGCCACGAGGCCCCGTGACGCCCTGTTGACCCTGCGGCCCGCGCGGCCCGGTCGCGCCGGGTACGCCCTGTGGCCCCCGCGCACCGGTCTCCCCCTGCACGCCCTGCAAGCCCCGAGGCCCGGTCACTCCCTGGATGCCCTGCGGCCCACGAGGTCCGGTGGGGCCGCGCGCTCCGCCGGCCGGCCCGGGCGGGCCCTGCGGGCCTTGCGCCCCTGGCGGGCCAGGCGCGCCCTGGGCGCCCTTGAGCGCCGCAAAGGTGCCCTTTGCGATCTTCGGCTTCGTGACCGCGCCCTTGCGCAGCTGGAGCGTCCCGACGCTGTTCTTGGGCAGGAGAACGTTGCTGGCTGCGACCGAGGTCCCCCCGAGCGCCACGAAAAGCGCCAGATAGGCCACGAGGTTCGCGCGCACATGGGCGAGCAGCTTCCCCATACCCTCCTCCTCCGTGTGACGTATTGCACATGCGCGTACGGAAGTCAATGGAGGGGGCTACAAGGCGCCGTCGAAGCAGGCGCGGATGGCGCGCCGTCGCAAGAGACGCACGCTGAAGCCGCGCGTGCCCAAGCGCGTGAAGCACCGCAAGAAGCGCGGCCGTGAGACGCGTGGGCACCAGCATCCCGAGCTGATCGGGCTCGGACTCGTCGCGCTGGGCGTGTTCCTCGCCGCCGTGATCTGGGCCGGCTGGAACGGCGGGTACATCGGCGGGGTGATCCACGACGGCCTCTACGCGCTGATCGGCTCCGCCTCGTTCGGGCTGCCGGCCGCGCTCGCGATCGTGGGGGCGCTGATGGTGGCGAGGAGCGATCTCGTCGACGTGCGGCCGTTCCGCACCGGGATCGTGGTGCTCTCACTCGGCCTGATGCTGACGCTTGGCAAGGATGAAGGCGGCTACTTCGGGCAGGTGCTCGGCGGCGGTCTGGCGCTGGCAATCGGCAACACCGGCGTCGCGATCGTCGGCGTGCTCGCGCTGCTCGCCGGGGCGCTGCTCGTGAGCGGCGCCTCGGCCGGCGCGATTATCCGGCGGTCCGGACGCGCGGTCCACCACGCCGCACGGCGCTCGTTCCAGCGGGCCGCGCCGCCCCTACGCGTGATCGAGGGCGACCGGGCGCTGCAGCCCGCGAAGCCGCAGGCCCCACCGATCGACGTCGTCAGCGAGTTCCCCGACCTCGTCTCGGAGAGCCAGCCGCCGCCGCTCCTGGTGGAAACCAGGGCGGACGCCCTCGAGCCGGAGGAGACCAGCTTCTTCGACGTGACGACCGAGCCCGCGGCCGACTACGAGCTGCCGGACCGAGATCTCCTGCGCACCTCGCCGCCCGGAGGCGGCCCGAACGGCGAGCACGCAGCCCGCGTTGCCGAGGCGCTCGTGCAGACGCTGGCCAACTTCGGCGTCGAGGCGAGCGTGATCGGCCAGATCTCGGGCCCGCGCGTGACGCGCTACGAGCTCCAGCTTGCACCCGGGACGAAGGTCTCGAAGGTCGCGGCGCTCAAGGACGACCTTTCCTACGCGTTGGCCACGACGGAGATCAGGATCCTCGCGCCGATCCCGGGGAAGCAGGCGGTCGGGGTCGAGCTGCCCAACACGAGCCCGAACCTCGTCACGCTCGGCGACGTCTTCGAGGACCTGCCGCAGACCGCGAGCCCCCTCGCTGTCTGGCTCGGCAAGGACATCTCCGGGCAGGCGGTCTGGACCGACCTCGCCCGGATGCCGCACATCCTGATCGCCGGCACCACCGGCTCGGGGAAGTCGGGCTGCATCAACACGATCCTGACCTCCGTGCTGCTGCGCTCGAGCCCCGACGACGTGCGGATGATCCTGATCGACCCGAAGCGGATCGAGCTCGGCTACTACGAGTCGATCCCGCATCTGCTCGCGCCCGTCGTCTCGAGCCCGAAGGAGGCGACGGCGGTGCTCCGCAACGTCGTCGCGGAGATGGAGCGCCGCTACGAGCAGCTCTCGCGGGTGCGCGCTCGGAGCCTCCCGGAGGCGAACCGGGCGCTCCGCTCGCGGGGCGAGCCGCAGCTGCCGTACCTGCTGGTCGTGATCGACGAGCTCGCCGACCTGATGATGATCTCGCCGCAGGAGGTGGAGGACTGCGTCATCCGGCTCGCGCAGAAGTCCCGCGCGGTCGGGATCCACCTCGTGCTCGCGACGCAGCGGCCGTCGGTCGACGTGATCACCGGGATGATCAAGGCGAACGTGCCGAGCCGGATCGCCTTCGCCGTCTCGAGCCAGACCGACTCGCGCGTGATCCTCGACCAGGCCGGCGCCGAGAGCCTCCTCGGCCAGGGAGACATGCTCTTCAAGCCGCTCGGCACCTCGCGCCTGCAGCGCGTCCAGGGCGCGTTCGTGACCGAGGAGGAGATCGCCCTGATCGTGGAGCAGACACGCGGCCAGCGCGAGCAGGACCTGGACGAGTCGCTGCTCGAACCGCCGGACGCCGCCGCCGAAGGCGACGAGATCGACGGCGAGTTCGACCCCGACGAGGACCCGCTGCTGGAGAAAGCCATCGAGATCGTCGTCCAGACACAGACCGCTTCCGTCTCGCTGATCCAGCGTCGCCTGAGGGTCGGCTACACCCGGGCGGGGCGGCTGATCGACATGCTCGAGCGGCGCGGAATCATCTCCGGCTACGAAGGCTCGAAGCCACGCCGGGTGCTCGTCGGCGAGGCGGAGTTCGATCGCGCAGCGGGCGGCTGAACGTGCTTCACTTCGTCTTGCGGCCGGGTTAGCATCGCCGCAATCCATTGGGCGTAGGAGGAGGTCTCGTGATAGGACGAAAGTGGCTGCCCTGGCTGGGGCTTGCGCTGGTTCTGATCCTGGCGCTGGTCGCAGCAGGTTGCGGCGGCAGTAGCAAGAAGAGCTCGGGGGGCGGTGGCGGAGGTACGACCACGACCACCAGCGGCGGGAAGAAGATCACGGTCGCGCTCGTCAGCGACGTCGGTCACTTCAACGACAAGTCCTTCAACCAGTC
>DATDMJ010000048.1:0-26079 GCA_036518855.1 Gaiellaceae bacterium
GCTGCCCGAGCGGCGGGCGATGTTCGGCTCGCTCACGCCGCTGCAACGGCTGCAGCGGCGCGTCGAGGATGCCCTCGTCGGGCTCGGCCTGACCGAGACCTACACGCCGTCGCTTCGAGAGAGCGATCCGAACCCCAACGCGTGGCGCCTGCCCGAGCCGATCACGATCGAGATGGCCGTGCTCCGCACCCGCCTTCTGCCGAGCCTCGTGGAAGCTGCCCGCACCAATGCCGACCTCGGCGCCCGCGGGATCCAGCTCTTCGAGGTCGCCCACGTCTACCTGCCGAACGGCGACCTGCCGACCGAGCGCCGCCACGTCGCCGCGATCGTCGAGGGCGGCTGGGGCCGCGCGAAAGGAGTCCTCGAAGCGCTCTGCGCCGTGCTCAAGGCCGACCCCCGTTTCGAGCGCGCCGAGGACGAGCTCTTCCACCCGCTCAAGACCGCCTCGGTCGGCCACGGAATCGTCGGCGAGCTCCACCCGTCCGTGCTCGAAGGCGTCTGGGGCGCGTTCGAGCTCGACCTCGAGGAGCTTCTGGCCGCCGCTCCGGGCGAGCTCAAGTACCAGGACGTCGTCAGCTATCCGCCGGTCAGGATCGACCTCGCGTTCGCGGTGCCGGAGGAGATCGCGGCCGGAGACCTGATCGAGGCCGCGCGGGAGGCCGCCGGCGGCGAGCTGCGCGAGATGCGGCCCTTCGACGTCTACCGCGGCGAGCAGGTGGGCGAGGGGCGCAAGTCGGTCGCGTTCTCCGTCAGCTTCCAGTCGCCGGAGCGCACGCTCACCGACGAGGACGCGGCCGCGCTCCGCGACAAGATCGTTGCGGCGCTCTCGGATCGTTTCGGCGCGGAGCTGCGGGCCTAGACGAGATCGGGGGCGAGGCGCGCGGCGAGTGCCGAGAGCACGCGATCCTGGATCTGCGGCGAGTCGGTCATCAGCCGCCTGAAGGACCTGTCGGTGATCACAAGAGCGCGGACGGGCGAGGTCGCGATCACGGTCGCGGTGCGGGGCGTGTCGGAGACGAGCGCGATCTCGCCGAAGAAGTCGCCTGGACCCATCCGGTTGATCCTGCGCCCGTTCTTCTTCACGTCGGCGTTCCCATCGAGCAGGACGAAGAACTCGCGCCCGCGGGCTCCCTGCGTCGTCATCTCCTTGCCCTCGCGCAGGTCGATCTCGTCGGCGATCTGGGCGATCTGCTCGAGCTGCCGCTTGGAGAGGTGCGCGAACAGCGGGGCATGTCGGATCAATTCGACCTTCTGGTTGCGGCGCAGCACGGCGTGAGTCTACGCCTCAAAAACCGTTGGGAACCGCGTGCCGTATGCGGTACCGTGATCTCGTCATCGAGGAGGGTCGTTTCGTGCTGAAGATTTTTCCGCTTGCGTTACTGCTGACAATCGCTGCCGTGCTCCTGCCGGGGTCTGCGCGGCCGGCTGCGACTGCCACTGCCTTGACCGGGTCCGTGGGGCCCGGCTTCACCATCTCGCTGAAGGATTCGAACGGCGTGGGGGTCAGCCACCTTGATCCGGGCGACTACACCATCACCGTCCAGGACCTCGACGCCACCATGACGCACAACTTCCACCTGTTCGGTCCCGGAGTGGACCAGGCGACCCCGTTCCAGGCGGGGACGTGGACCTGGAACGTGACCTTCACGGACGGCGTCTACACGTTCCACTGCGACGCGCATCCGACGATCATGAAGGGCACCTTCCGCGTCGGCGCGGCGCCGCCGCCCGCGCCCAAGCTGAGCGGCAAGGTCGGGCCGGGGAACACGATTTCGCTCAAGAAGGGCAGCGCGATCGTGAAATCCGTGTCTGCCGGCACCTACAAGATCGCTGTCCGGGACTCGAGCTCGAAGGACAACTTCCACCTGGTGGGCCCCGGGGTCTCGAAGAAGACCTCCGTCAAGGGCAAGGGCTCCTTCAGCTGGAAGGTCGCGCTGAAGGTGGGCAGCTACACGTACCGCTCGGACGCGCACAAGAAGCTGAAGCGGAAGTTCAAGGTGGTCGCGCCGCCCGCGGGCTAGTCGCGGTCTACAAGCGAGAAGTGGCCCAACCGGGCCCTGGTGTGACCCTCGCGGCTGCGCCGCATGATGAGGCGCATCGTCGCGCCGATCCCGCCGGCGAGGAAGAAGCCTGCACCCAGCGCCGCAGCCGTTGCGACCGGGAGCTTGCCCTCGAGCACACGTCGGAGGTCGGTCGCCTCGCCGATGCCGTCGCGCAGGTCCTCGACCGAGGCGGCAAGCCGCTCGCGCTGGGACTCGATGTCCCGCCGGACGTCCTCCGGCGACCTGCCGTTACGCGTGGCCATCGCTCTTCAGCACCTCCGAGGTCAGCTTCGCCTCCGCTATTGCCTGTTCCGGCACGGGCGGGGTGCCCTTCTTGATCGAGAGATACGCAAAGAGGCCGAGTCCGGTGACGAGGAGGAGCAGGATGCCCGTCACGATCAGCAGCGCGACCCACATCGGGGTCGTCGTCGCGATCCCGGCCGCCGCCGCGGCTAGGCCGAAGCCCAGCGCGTAGAGGAGGAACAGCGCGGCGCCGAGCCCGAGGCCGATTCCGAGGGCGAGCGCCGTCACCTTGCGTTTCAGCTCGAGGCTCGCGAGCTCGAGCTCGAGCCGCACGAGCGCGCTCGCGTGCTCGGCAACGCTCTTGGTCGCGTCTCCTAGGCCCTGCTCGGTGCCGTACTCAGTCTCTTGGGTGTGCATGGCCTCTCCAGTCGATCACCTTCGCGAGCAGGATCCCCGCCGCGAACGCGCCGCCGACGATGAGCAGCGGCGAGGGGCCGCCCTTGCGCCGCTTCTTGCGCTTCTTCGGCTTTTCGGCGACGGGCTCTGGCGGAGCCGGCGCGGGCGGTGCTGCCGGGTTCTCTCCGCGGGCGCGCGCAGCGATGAGGCTCGGCTTCAGCTTGCGCAGGAAGGCGGCGTCTGCCGTGAGCTCCTCCGCCAGCCAGTGGCCGATTCCGTCGCCGCGCTGACCGGCTTTTTGCGCGAGGCCCTGGAGCCGGTCCGCGCCCTTGTCCACGAGGAGGTCCGCCTTCGTCATTTCTTGGGCGGCTGCTCACCCGTGGCGACGCGCCACACCTTGGCCGCCGCCTGTCGCGCGGCCACCATGGCCCCGGCGCTCAGCCCCATCCACAGCGCTTTGCGCAGCATTCCCGGGTGCTTGCCTGTCTGCGTTCGGCCCAAACCTGCGGGTTACTGTAACTCGATGGACAAGCCGGAGCGGCAGCGGCTGATCTCGAGCGTCGTCTCTCGGCGCAGGATCGGGAGCCAGCAGGAGCTCGCCGAAGCGCTCGCCCGCGCCGGCTGCGAAGTCACGCAGGCCACGATCTCGCGCGACATCCGCGAGCTCCGGCTGGAGAAGACGACCGACGCGCTGGGCCGCCCGCGCTACGTCCTGCCCGGCCGCGCCCGCCGGGGGGACCCGCGTGAGGTGCTGCACGGCGTGCTGCGGCAGTTCGGCCACCGGGCGACGGCGGCGCAGAGCATCGTCGTCGTGCAGTCGGAGCTCGGCTCGGCGCCGGCGATCGGGCGGGCGCTCGACCAGCTCGAGCACCCGAAGATCGTCGGGACGCTTGCGGGCGACGACACCTGCCTCGTGATCACGCGCTCGGAACGGGATGCCCGAGCGGTCGCTCGGGAGCTCAGCTCGGCCTTGAGCTAGACACTGCGGCCGCCCACGTACCAGACCGGGCCCTGCGTCTGCACGGGGCGCGTGTCCGAGAGCGCGCGCAGCACCCGCACGGAGCCGCGGATCCCTTCGGCGTCGAGCCGCTCGAGGCAGCGCTTCGCCATCTGGGGCGACGCGCCGTAGCCGAACCGTCGCGCGACCCGGCCGCGGAACGCCGCCTTGCCCCCGTAGCGCGCCGGGTTCAGCGGCGCCAGCAGCAGCGCGGCGCGCTCGAGGTAGTCGCTCGAATAGACCTCCACCTCGATGTAGAGGTCGCTCCAGTCGTCCGGCAGCGCGGCCAGCTCCGCCTCCCAGGCCTCGAGGAATGAGCTGGGCGTGTCGGCGGCGACCGCGGCAGCCTGGGCCTCGACGTCGGTGCCGACGAGCTTCAGCTGCCCGTCGATTCCGTCCCGGTCGAGCCGCTGCACGAGCCGCGTCACGAGGTCCGGCGTGGGCCCCGCGCCGCGGCGCGCGGCGAAGAACGTGACGACCCTGCCGAGCCGCCCCGGGTGTGCGGGCGCGAGCAGAACCGCCGCGCGCTGGGCCTGCTCGCGGTCGGGAGTGATCAGCCGCAGCTGGGCGTTGCCCCACCCCTCCGGCAGGGCCTCATGCATCGCCCGCCACTGGTCGACGAGGGTCACGAGCCGGAATATAAGGCGTTCGCTTGCGACGCCGATCAAGGAGGCGGCGGCGGCTCTGCCGATGCCGCCGTCTGACACACCGTTTTGGTTGCAGTAGGACGTTCCCTGAGGGAGGGAATAGCCTCTAAGCTCAGCCTCGTGGCCAAGGTGGAGCGGAAAAGCACGCTGAGCGAGGAGCGCGTGCGCACATTCCTGCGGGAGATGCTCCTGATCAGGCGCTTCGAGGAGAAGGTCGAGGAGCGCTTCCGAGCGGGCGACCTGCCCGGGTTCTTGCATGTCGCGATCGGCCAGGAGGCGGTCGCGGTCGGTGTCTGTCAGGCGCTCGACGACGGCGACGTCTTCGCCTCGACCCACCGCGCGCACGGGCACACGCTCGCGCGGGGCACGCACCCGAACGCCGTCATGGCCGAGCTCTACGGGAAGCTCGAAGGCTGCTGCCACGGGTACGGCGGCTCGATGCACCTTTACGACGTCGAGCGCGGCAACCTCGGCGCGAACGCCGTCGTCGGCGGCGGCCTGCCCGCGATCACCGGCGCGGCGCTCGCCTTCAAGCTGCGCGGCGAGCCTCGCGTCGCGGTCGCGTTCTTCGGCGACGGAGCAACGAACATCGGCACCTTCCACGAGTCGCTCAACCTGGCGCAGCTCTGGCAGGTTCCGGCCGTCTACGTGCTCGAGGACAACCACTGGGCCGAGTCGACTCCCGAGATCCAGCACTCGCCGATCCGCGACCTGAGCAAGCGCGCCGAGGCCTTCGGGATGAAGGTCATGAAAGTCGACGGCCAGGACGTCGAGGAGGTCCACCGCGTCGCCGGGCGGGCGCTCAAGCACGCACGCGACGGCAAGGGGCCGGTCTTCCTGCACGTCGAGACCGAGCGGCTCGTCGGCCACTACATCGGCGACCCCCAGGTCTACCGCGACAAGGACGAGCTCCGCCGGCTCCAGGAGACGCGCGACCCGATCACACTCTTTCGCGAGAAGCACGGCATCTCGGACGAGGAGTTCGAGGAGCACGACCGCGAGGTGCAGGAGCTGGTCGAGGCCTCGGTCGAGTTCGCGAAGGCCGGCACCGATCCGAAGCCGGAGGACGCGCTCTCCAACATCTATGCGTAGTGCCTGAGATCTCCTACCGCGAGGCGGTCCGCGACGCGCTCGCCCGGGCGATGCGGAAGGACGACGACGTCTTCATCATGGGCGAGGACATCGCCGAGATGGGCGGGTCCATGGGCGTCACGCAGGGCATGCTCGACGAGTTCGGCGCCGAGCGCGTACGCAACACGCCGATCTCGGAGATCGCCATCGTGGGCGCGGGGATCGGCGCGGCGATGCAGGGCATGCGGCCCGTCGTCGAGGTCATGTACGAGGACTTCCTGACGGTCTCGATGGAGCAGATCGTCAACCAGGCGGCCAAGCACCGCTACATGTCGGGCGGGCAGCTGAAGGTGCCGCTCACGATCCGGACGCAGGGCGGCGCGGGCTGGTCGCCGGGCGCACAGCATGCCCAGCAGGTCGAGGCCTGGTTCGTGCACGTGCCGGGCCTGAAGGTCGTCTTCGCCTCGACGCCCACCGACGTGCGCGGCCTGCTCTGGTCGGCGATCTACGACGACAACCCGGTGGTGTTCTTCGAGCACCGGACGCTCTACGGGATCAAGGAGGAGGTTCCCGACGAGCTCGAGCCGATTCCGATCGGCCAGAGCCGGGTGCATCGCGAAGGGTCGGACGTGACCGTGGTGGCCACCGGGCGCCTCGTGCACGAGGCGTTGCGCGCGTCGGAGCAGGCCGAGGCGGACGGAATCTCGGTGGAGGTCTGGGATCCGCGAACGCTGCAGCCGCTGGACGTCGACGGGCTCGTTGCCTCCGTCAAGAAGACGAATCGCTGCGTCGTCGCGCACGAGGCCGTGACGCGGATGGGCTTCGGCGCCGAGATCGCGGCCGTCGTCCAGGAGGAGGCATTCGACTGGCTCGACGCGCCGATCGAGCGCGTCGGGGCGAAGTTCGCCCCGCTGCCCTTCGCGCCGGTGATGGAGGAGTACGTCGTGCCGCACGCGGACGATGTCTTGGCTGCGATCCGCCGGACGGTTGCCCGTGGCTAGTGAGGTCAAGGTTCCGCGCCTCGGGCAGGGCATGGAGTCCGGCACGATCGTCAAGTGGCTCAAGACTGAGGGTGACCGCGTCGAGAAGGGCGAGCCGCTCTACGAGCTCGACACGGACAAGGTGACGCAGGAGGTCGAGGCGGAGGCCTCGGGGGTGCTCCTGAAGATCGCGGTCAACGAGGGCGAGGTGCCCGTCGGCCGGACGATCGCGGTGATCGGCGAGCAGGGGGAGGACGTCCCGGAGGTCTCGGCTGAGGAATCGCCGAGGGAAGAGCCCGCGCCTGTCGCGCCGCCGCCGGAGAACGGGCGGCCCGAGGAGGCGCCCGTCGTCCGGACCTCCGGCGGGCGGGTGAAGGCCTCGCCGCTGGCTCGGCGAATCGCTCGGGAGCGCGGGATCGACCTCGCCGCGCTCCACGGGACCGGGCCGGAGGGCCGCATCGTCGCGGAAGACGTCGAGCGCGCCGAGGCCGCTCCCGCTGCTGCGCCGGCGGTCGTGCCGGTCGGAGAGGTCGAGCGGCGCGAGCTCACGAGCACGCGCAAGACGATCGCGCGCCGCCTCACGGAGGCCTGGCAGATCCCGGTCTTCCAGCTGCAGGCGTCCGCCGACATGACGCGCGTGAACGGCCTGGTCGTGAGGCTGCGCGAGGACGGCACGAAAGCGACGGTCACCGACGTGCTCACGAAGGTCTGCGCGACCGCGCTTCTGCGGCACCGGGAGGTCAACGCGCAGTGGACGGACGACGCGATCATCGTCTTCCCGACGGCGAACGTCGGCATCGCGGTGGCGACCCCTCAGGGGTTGATCGTCCCGGTGATCCGCGGTGCCGAACGGCTCCGGCTCGCCGAGATCGCAGCCGCGCGCTACGACATCGTCACACGCGCGCGTGAAGGGAAGCTCCAGCGCGCGGACCTCGAGGACGGGACGTTCACGATCTCGAATCTCGGCATGTACCGCGTCGAGTCGTTCACGGCGGTGCTGAACCCGCCGCAGGCCGCGATCGTCGCGGTGGGGGCGATCGAGGAGCAGGCCGTCCCGGTCGACGGCGAGCTCGCGGTCCGGCCGATGATGACCCTGACGGCGACGTTCGACCATCGCGCCGTCGACGGCGCGCCCGCGGCCGAGTTCCTCCAGGCGGTCAAGGACCTCCTTGAAGAGCCCGGGCTCATGTTGTGAGGCGTCGCTCGCGATGCCGACCTCAGGACACGCGAGCTTTGCTTGCGTGTCCGTCTGAGATGACCGGTCGACACGTCCGATGTCTCGAGCGCAGGCCGTGAGGATCTGGTACCGCGTCAAGAACCTCTCGCTGGCGCGGGCCTTCTACGTCGACGTGCTGGGGTTCACCGAGACGTTCGTCGCCGACGAGAGCGCCTGGGTCGCGCTCGATCGCGACGAGACAGAGATCGCGCTCGCCGAGGGCGAGCCGCAGCCCGAGGACGAGACGGGGGTGGCGACGATCGACGTCCACGACATCAAGGCCGAGCGCCAGCGGCTCGAGGAGAGCGGCGTCCGGGTCGGAACCGTGCTCGAGCTGCAGGGCGCGATGCGGCTGCTCGACGTCTACGACCCGGACGGGAACCGGCTCCAGTTCGCGGAGGAGATCCCGTGATCCGGCGCGCCGGGCCGCAGGACGTGCCGTTCCTGAAGGACATGCTGCGGCACGCCTACTACTGGCGGGCGACGACGATCCCGGAGTCGGGCGAGCCGCCGGTGCAGCGGTACGTCGAGCGCTGGGGGCGGCCGGGGGACACGGCGCTGATCGCGATCCAGGACTTCCAGCCGGTCGGCGCGGCGTGGTACCGGCTCTTCAAGCCGGAGAATCCTGGCTACGGGTTCGTCGACGAGGAGACGCCGGAGCTGTCGATCGCGGTCGTGCCGAGCAAGCGCGGCTCGGGGCTCGGGTCGGAGCTGCTGGACGCGCTGATGGCGCGGGCGCAGGCGGACGGGTATGCGTCGATCAGCCTGAGCGTGGAGAAGGACAACCCCGCCGTCGCGCTGTACGAGCGGCACGGCTTCCGTCGCGTGCGCGAGGACGACGGCGCGTACACGATGCAGGCCGACCTGGCTGCGTAACGCCCGGCAGCCTTGTCTGGCTCCGCCCGGAGTGCTTTGCTTGTTTTGTGACGATCCTTGGAGCGATCGTGGGGATTCTCGTGGGGTTCGCCGTCGGCGTCTTCTTCACGGAGTGGGTGTTCGCGAACAACCAGAGCTGGACGGATGTCGTGCCCTTCGCGCTCGCCGTGCTCGGCGGGCTCGTCGGCCACGAGCTCGGCCGGCGCTTCAGCGTCAACCGCACAGGCAGAACCCACTCGGCGTAGCCGATCAGCACCCCTTTATTGGTTCACGCGCGCGCCCCACCCTTCTTGGGTGGGGATGAAGGTTCCACCCGCCGCCCGCAGCGAGCGTACCCACGACACTTACGCGTGTCTGTCGCCCATCCGTGCCAAATGCCGCACAACTCTTCCCCGAGCCCGGAGGCGGCCGCCCCTCGCTAGCATCCCGCCGACCCCAAGGGAGGAGCCGAACCCATGGAATGTGACGTAGCCGTCCTCGGCGGCGGCCCGGGCGGGTACACCGCCGCGATCCGCGCCGCGCAGCTCGGCGCGAAGACGGTCTGCATCGAGAAGGAGCCCGAGCTCGGCGGCACGTGCCTCCGCGTCGGCTGCATCCCGACCAAGGCCTGGGTGCAGACCGCCTTCTCGATCAAGGAAGCCGAGGAGACGTTCGGCAAGCTCGGGGTCAACGTCGGCCCGCCGCAGCTCGACTTCGCGAAGGCGAACGAGTGGAAGGACGCGGTGTCCCACCAGATGACACAGGGCGTTGCGACCCTCTTCAAGGCGAACGGCGTCGAGTGGGTCAAGGGCGTCGGCACGTTCAAGGACGCGAACACCATCGCGGTCGAAGGCGCCGAAGACGTCAGCTTCAAGCAGGCGATCGTCGCTACGGGCTCGTACCCTCTGAGGCCCCCGATCGACGGCCTCGACTCCCCGCGCTGCGTCGATTCAACCGGGCTACTGGCCCAGACCGAGGTCCCAAGAAGGCTGGTCGTCCTCGGCGGCGGCATCATCGGCTGTGAGTTCGCCTCCATCTTCCGCCGCTTCGGCTCCGAGGTGACGATCATCGAGATGCTCCCGCAGCTCATCCCTCAGGAGGACGGGGACGCCGCAAAGGAGCTCGCCAAGCAGTTCCAGAAGCGCGGCATCACCCTCCACCTGGAGACCTCGGCCGACCGCGTCGAGGACACCGGCAGCAGCCTTCGCGTCCACCATGGCGGCGAAACCACCGAGGCCGATCTGATGCTCGTCGCAACCGGCCGCGGCCCGACCGTCGAGAACCTCGGTCTGGAGCAGATCGGCGTCGAGTTCGACAGACGCAAGGGCATCGCCGCCGACGAGCACCGCCGCACGACCCAGCCGCACATCTACGCGGTCGGCGACTGCGCCGGCTACTGGCAGCTCGCCCACACCGCGTTCAGGGAAGGCGAGGTTGCCGCCGAGAACACGATGGGCCACGACCTGACCGTCGACAACCGCGGAGTCCCGCGCCCGATCTACACCGACCCCGAGATCGCGGGCGTCGGCCTCACCGAGGAGGAGGCGCGAGAGCAGTACGGCGACGACGTCGCGGTCGGGCGATTCCCGTGGCTCGCGAACGCGCGCGCGGTGATGCAGAACGACACCGTCGGTTGGGTCAAGTCGATCCACGAGACCCGCTACGGCGAGCTGCTCGGGCTCGTGATGGTCGGGCCGCACGTGACCGACCTGATCGAGGCCGGCGTTGTCGCGCTCGACGCCGAGGCCACGGTCGAGACGGTCGCGGACGGCATGGCCGCCCACCCGACCCTGAGCGAGGCGATCAAGGAGGCCGGCCTGGTCGCGCTCGGCCGCCCGATCCACATCGCGATCAAGCGCCGCGCGCCCGCGACGGCCTAACCAACCCGTATCCGAACGGCGAGGGCTGTCGTTCTAGACAACATGGAGGCTTCGCGTGCCCGCGAACCAGCGCCGCGTGCCCTGTTCGAGCAGCTCTACGAGCGCCACGCGCGCGACGTCTACCAGTACGCGCTCGCGCTGCTCGCGAACCCGGCCGACGCGGAGGACGTCACCCAGACGACGTTCATGAACGCCTACCGCGCACTCCAGCGCGGCGATCGCCCCCGTCGCCCGCACAACTGGCTGATCGCGATCACGCACAACGTCTGCCGCATGCGCTGGCGCCAGGCCGGCCACCGGCCGAAGGAGACCCCGTTCGAGGACGCGCCCGAGCCCGTCGCCCCGTCGCAAGACGACCAGCCGAGCCTCGACGACGTCCTCCGCGCGCTCTCGCGCCTGTCGTTCAATCAGCGCTCCGCGCTGGTCATGCGCGAGCTCGAGGGCCGTAGCTGCAAGGAGATCGCCGAAACGCTCGGCCTCTCCGTGAGCGCCGTCGAGGCGCTGCTCTTCCGCGCGCGGCGCCGCCTCCAGATCGAGCGCAAGGCGCTCGGCGTGCTCGGCACCGCGCCGCTTCCCGGCTCGGTCGCGAGCGCGCTCGGGATCGGCGGCGGAGGGGGAGGCGCCGCCGGGAGCGGACTCGTGGCGCTGGGCGGCGCCGACGCGGTGCTGAAAGGCGCGAGTGCCCTCGTGATCGCGGGCGCGATCGCGAGCGGCGCGGTCGCCATCGCGAGGCCGGCCGAGAAATACCAGCCCGCAGCCCCGCAGGTGCGGCAGGTCAAGCAGGCCGACAAGTCCGCCGCAACCCCGCATGCGAAGGGCGCCCCCGTCCCGCGCACGCAGCGCGCGAAGACCAGGCCGGCGGCCAGACCAGCGGCCCGGGCGGCGACAACCTCGGCAGCCGGCAGCGCATCGACGCAGACCGGCCAGACCGTCGTGCAACCGGCAGTGCAGGTGCCAAAGCTGCCGAAGCTGCCGCTGCCCGCACCGCCGATTCAGGTGCCGTCCGTGCAGCTTCCGTCGCTCCCGGTCGGGCTCCCGCCGCTGCCGCCCGTTCCGCCCGTACCGCCACTTCCACCGCTGCCGCCGCTCTGATCCCCCATAAGCGCGGTGCAAGAACGCGTGCTTTCCGGCATCTTTTAGGGCATGACGCCCCTTTTGGCGCGCCAGAATCCGGACCGAGCCTTCGAACGGCTCTACCAGAAGCACGCCGGTGACGTCTACCGCTACGCGCTCGTCGTCCTGCGCAACGAGGCCGACGCCGAGGACGTCACGCAGACGACGTTCATGAACGCCTACCGCGCGCTCGAGCGCGGAGAGAAGCCGCGCACTCCCCAGAACTGGCTCATCGCCATCGCCCACAACGTCTGCCGCCAGCGCTTCCGCCAGACGCAGCGCCGCCCGAACGAGGTCGAGCTGAACGAGGAGCTCGCCGAGGCCTATGTCGAGGACGACCCGGTCAGCGCCGAGGACATCCGCCGCGCCCTCGGCCACCTGGCCTTCAACCAGCGCGCCGCGCTCGTCATGCGCGAGCTCGAGGGCCGCTCGTACCAGGAGATCGCCGAGATCCTGGGCCTCTCGGTGAGCGCCGTCGAGACGCTGATCTTCCGGGCCCGCCGCGCGCTCCGCGAGCAGCTCGAGGAAGGGATCACGTGCGGCGAGGCCGAGCTCGCGATCTCGCGCCAGCTCGACGGCCGCCTCCCGCGCAAGGAGCGCGGCGCCCTGCGCGCCCACTTGCGCGAATGTGAGGACTGTTCCCGGTTCGCGCGCAGCCAGCGGGCCCACCGCGGCGCGATCAAGTCGCTCGCGTTGATTCCGCTTCCGACCTCTCTCGGCTCGTTCTTCCACCACGGCGGCAGCGCCAGCGCCGGTGGCGGCGCAGCGGCGCTCGGCGGCGGCATGGCGATGAAGGCCGCTGCGGTCGGCGCAGGAGCGCTGCTGGTCACGGGGGTCGGGATCGAAGGCGCCAGGCATACCGTCTTCCGCCCGAATCGCCCGCACGCCTCCGCGACCGCGCGCCAGCACGCGGCTGCGGTGTCAGCCGTCCAGACCGCGTTGAAACCCGCCGCGAAGTCGACCGACCAGAAGCCGTTCCGGCGCGCTTCGATCAAGATTCGGCGCGGCCACCACGGCCGGCCCGACGTGAAGAAGATCCACCCAGCGAAGCCTGCCCAGGCCCAGGGAGCGAGCGACGCGTCGCACTCGCGCGCGCATGCGACACACGTGAAGAAGGCGAACCCCGGCCACCACACCGGCCAGGTCCGTCACCAGACGAGGACGCACAACTCGCAGAAGCCGCACCATGTCAAGAAGACACCACCTCCGCCTCCGCCGAACAAGGGGAAGGGCAAAGGCGGCAGCGGCGATACCGGTGGCCAGGGCAACGGCCACGGCAAGTCCGATCAGTAGCTGCTAGAACACCGGCGTGAGCATCGTCAACCGCCGCAACGCTGTCCTCGGCTGGGGCGTCTGGAAGGTCGGCAAGCACATCCTGGTCGTCGGCACGAAGTCCGTCGCGAAGGACAAGGCCAAGAAAGCCGCACCGTCGGTCGAGGGCGGCCGCCCGAACAAACCGCTGATCGCGATGTCGGTCGCCGGCGTCGCCGGCGGCGCGCTCGCTGCCTGGCGCAAGCGCCGGGGCAGCGAGGCTCCAAGCAGCAGCTAGAGAGCCCCGCCGCCGCCGTCAGAAGGGCTACGCCGCGATTCGCTCGGCGAGTTCCTTCGTCTGCTTCTTGAAGGCCTTCTCGACCTCCTTGAGCGTGTGTTCCTCCTGCTCGAGGTTCTCCTTCAGGAGCGCCACGATGTCCTCCTCGCCCAGCTCGTCGGCCATCTGGATCAGGCCGTCGTAGACCGCGATCTCGTGGTGCTCGACCTCGGCGCAGCCGCTGAGGATGACGGCGTCGTAGAGCTCCTGCGCCGACTGCTGCAGCATCTCCTTGCCTTCCTTCTGCAGGCCGTCGATCGCCGGGCACGGCCGCTTCTCGACCTCGCGGCCGATCGCCGAGAACGCCTGCTGGAGGTTTGCGACCTGTTGCCGCGTCTCGTCGTGATGGTGCGAGAGCTGCTCCTTGAGGTCGGCCTGGTTCGCCTGCTGCTCGAGCTCCCCGAGCATCGAGAGGACGGTCTCCTCCATCGTCAGCGCCGCCCCGAGCTTGTGCATGAACAGCTGCTTCGGATCGCCGATCTGTGCCACTGACCCCTCCTTCGTTGGGTTGCGAGTCAGATGCGGCTACCCGGTGGTCCGCACCCGAAACGAGAGGCGTAGGATCGGCCGACAGCGACCGGAAGGAGGGCCCATGTACGCGCGCGTGATCGCGTTCTCGGGGGCCGGCTCGGACAAGCGCGAGGCCGCGGAGGAGATGGTCCGCGGCACGGTCATCCCGATGCTGCGCAGCTACGACGGCTACGAGGGCTACATCGCCCTATGGGACGAAGAAAACGAGCGCTCGAAGACGATGGTTCTCTGGGAGAGCCGTGAAGCGGCGGAGGCAGCCGAGGAGACGCTTGCCGTGCGCCGTGTCGAGAACACCGACCGGCTCGGCATGACCATCGAGTCGGTGAAGCTGCTCGAGGCGCCGATCGTGGAGCTCGAGGGCGCTCGAGTCTGAGGATTCTTGAGGCGGCCGCCCGCGATCCCCGTTTGCGGGCGGCCGCTGTGCCGGAGCGCTCACCCGGAAAGAAGGGAGGAACTCGGGAGACGTCCGGCTCTAGGAGGTAGATGCGCCGCGTCCGGAAACCGTGCGGCGGTATTCCTCGATCGCGCTCTGCGGTGCGCAGAAGGCCCACGCGTCCTCGACGAGCTCGCGCATCTCCTGCGCGTCGATCTCGCCGAGCCGCACGTGCACCCAGTGGTAGCGCATGTCGCCCTCGCTTGGCAGCGAGAACTTCTCGGGGTCGGAGTGGACGAGCGCCTCGCGGAGGTACTTGGGAAACGCGAGGCCCATCCGTGAGCCGTCCGGGCGGACCGAGAGCCAGACGATCCGCTTGATGCGGAACTTGACGTTCCCGCGCACGAACCCCTCGTTGATCCCGGGCAGCGTGCGCGCGAACTCGCAGACCTCGTCGGCTGAGACCGCCACGACGTAAGTATCGTGCCGCCCATGCGGATCCGCTGGTTCGGGCAGTCGGCGTTTCTGCTCACGGGCGAGCGGTCGGTGATGATCGATCCCTTCGGGGACGTGAGCAAGCTCACCTCGCAGGGGATCCAGTTTGACTACCCGCCGATCGAGGGCGTCTCCGCCGACCTCGTCCTCGTCACGCACGAGCACGGCGACCACAACGGCGTCGAGGTCGTGGGCGGCTCGCCTGTCGTGCTGCGCTCGAAGGCAGGAACCCTGGACTCGCCCGTCGGCGAGGTCGTCGCGATCGCCTCCGAGCACGACGACGCGGCAGGGACGAGAGCCGGGTCGAACACGATCGTCTGCTTCTCGCTGGACGGTCTGCGCGTGTGCCACTTCGGCGACTTTGGCCAAGCCGTGCTCCGCCCGGAGCAGCGCGACGCGATCGGCGCGGTCGACGTCCTCTTCATCCCGGTCGGGGGAGGCCCCACGATCGGCGGCGCGGCGGCGGGAGAGCTCGTGCGCTCTCTCGAGCCGCGGCTCGTCGTGCCGATGCACTTCCGCACGCCCGCGGTCGACTTCCTCGAGCCGCCGGACGAGTTCCTCGATTCGCTCGGCGCTCCTGTCGAGCGGCTCGACTCGAACGACGCTGCCACGGACGGCCTCCTGGGAGAAGGCATGAGGGTCGCGCTCTTCGCGCCACCCTAAGCGGAGCGACCACTCCGGTTTTCGCTACAATGCCGAGGTGAACGCCCCGGCAAAGACGCTCCGCAGCGACGCGCGCCGCAACCGCGAGCGCCTCGTCGCGAGCGCGCGCGAGCTGTTCGCGCGTGAAGGCGTCGACGTTCCCGTGGAGGAGATCACCCAGCACGCGGGCCTGGGCATGGGGACCCTGTACCGCCACTTCTCGACCAAGGAGGAGCTGATCGACGCGGTGCTCGAGGACGCCTTCGCCGAGATCCTCGAGCTCGCCGAGCAGGCCGCGGCCAGGGAAGACGCCTGGGTCGGCCTCACGACCTTCTTCGAGCAGACACTCGAACGCCACGCCGCCAACCGCGGCCTGAAGGACGTTCTCGCCGGCAGCGAGCGCGCGGAGGCACACCGCGCCGGCATCCGTTCGCTGCTCAGAGAGCTGGTCGACCGTGCGCAGGCCCAGGGCACGTTGCGCGCCGACGTCACGAGCGAGGACCTTCCGCTCGTCTTCTGGACCAGCAGTCGTGTGATCGAGCTGACCGAGACGGTCGCACCCGGCTACTGGCGCCGGCACCTCGGCCTGCTCCTCGACGGTCTTCGGACGGAAGCGGCAACCCCCCTTCCGAAAGGACCGCTGACCAAGGCGCAGCTCGCCCGGGTGGCGACAAGGCGAGCCGCGTGAACGAAGCACGCCCGACCGGTCGGGCCCTCTGGACGATCTTCGCCGCGCTGATGCTCGGCATGTTCCTGGCCGCGCTCGACCAGACGATCGTCTCGACCGCGCTGCCGACGATCGTCGGCGACCTCGGCGGGCTCAACCACCTCTCGTGGGTGGTCACGTCCTACCTGCTGGCCTCGACCGTCTCGACGCCGCTGTACGGGAAGCTCGGCGACATGATCGGCCGCAAGCCGGTCTTCATGGCGGCGATCCTGATCTTCCTCGCCGGCTCGATGCTGGCGGGCCTCTCGCAGACGATGGGCGAGCTGATCGGCTTCCGCGCGCTGCAGGGCATCGGCGCAGGCGGCCTGATGGTCGGCGCGCAGGCGATCATCGCCGACATCGTCCCGCCCAGGGAGCGCGGCCGCTACATGGGCCTGATCGGCTCGGTGTTCGCGGTTGCCTCGGTGGCCGGCCCGCTGCTCGGCGGGTTCCTGGTCGACAACCTCTCGTGGCGCTGGGTCTTCTACGTGAACCTGCCGGTGGGCGCCCTCGCCGTCTTCATCGTGGCCACGCGGCTGCACCTGCACACGCCGACGATCCGGCACAAGCTCGACGTCGTCGGCGCCGCGCTGCTGAGCGCGGGGGTGAGCGCGCTGATCCTGCTCACCACCTGGGGTGGCAACCAGTACGCTTGGCGCTCCTCGACGATCGTCGGCCTCGGCGTCGTGGGCGTCGCGCTGCTGATCGTGTTCGTCTGGTGGGAGTCGCGCGTCGCCGAGCCGATCCTGCCGCTCTCGCTCTTCCGGTCGCGGGTGTTCAGCGTCGCCAGCGCGATGGGCTTCGCGATCGGGATGGCGATGTTCGGCGCGATCGTCTTCATCCCGCTCTACCTGCAGCTCGTCTACGGTGCCACGCCGACCAGCTCGGGCCTGCGGATGCTGCCGCTGATGGCAGGGCTGCTCGTGGCGGCGGTGCTCTCCGGCCGCGCGATCAGCCGCATCGGCCGCTACAAGGCGTTCCCGATCGCCGGCACGGCGACCCTCGTCGTCGGCATGTACCTCCTCTCGCTGCTGAAGGTCGGCACGGCGCCGTGGCTCGCTTCGGTCTTCATGCTCGTCGTCGGGGTCGGCATCGGCCTCGTGATGCAGGTGCTCGTGCTCGTCGTCCAGAACGACGCGCGTCCCGACCAGATGGGGGTCGCGACTTCGACCGCGACCTTCTTCCGCTCGGTCGGCGGCTCGTTCGGCGTGGCGATCTTCGGGGCGATCTTCGCGAGCAGACTCGCAGGGCAGCTCGCGCACTTGCCGCAGAGCATCACCTCCCAGCTTGGCAGCGGCGTCCACCTCAACCCGGCTCAGGCGAAGCAGCTGCCACCGGCCGCGCACGAGATCTTCCTGCAGGCGTTCGCGCACTCGCTGCACGGTGTGTTCCTGTTCGGGATGGTGCTGGCGGCGGTGCCGTTCCTGCTCTCCTGGCTGCTCAAGGAGGTGCCGCTGCGCACGACCGTGGGCCCGGCGGAGGACGCTGGCGCGGCGCAGGCTCCTGCGGCGGCAACCCCTGACGAGCGCGAGCTTGCCGCGTCCAGGCGCTAGTCAGGTAGGCAGCGAAGCAGAATCCCGGTCGACTCGCTGTGCGGCGCAATGCGCCAGTACATGACGAACTTGCCCGCGCGCTGGACGTTCTCGGTACCCTCGGCGGCCACGAGCGACCGGCTGGCCTCGTCGGCGCTCCGGCTACTCCGAACGAGGATGAGCAGGCCGGACCCGTCGCCGAGCTCGACCTCGTAGTTGCGCTTCTCGACCTCCAAGAGCTGGTTCTTGATCTGGCGCGGCAGGCCCTCGCCGCCCCGGAGAGGCGGCGTCTCGGTGATCGTCGCGCCAGAGCGCTGCAGGCAGTCGGCAACCTTGTCCGCGCTTGCGCCGTGTGGGCGGAAGGCCAGATAGGCGGCGATCGCGATCACCGCGACCACGACGAGCTTTGCCATAGGGTCCTTTTCGGCTCGTGACGTGAATCACTAAAGCGCCGCGGCGAGCCGCTCGAGCCCTCGCTCCAGCGTCTCGTCGGTGACGGCGAGGCTGAGTCGCACCCAGCCCGCACCGCTCGGGCCGAAGCCTTCTCCGGGCGCCACCGCGAGCCGGTGCTCGGTGAGAAGCGTCTCCGAGGTGAGGTGATCGGGGAGCTTCAGCCAGATGTAGAAGGTGCCTTCGCAGGTGATCGGGCCGAGGACTTCCGCGACGCGGTCGCGGCGGCGCTGGTAGGTGTCGCGCCGCTCGGCGACCGAGTCCTGCGGCCCGGTCAGCGCCGCGATGCAGGCCTCCTGGATCGGCCGGAAGATCCCGACGCGGCAGTGGTCGTTGAGCAGGTTGATCCGCTCGACGATCTCCGCGTTTCCGACGACGAACCCGACCCGCCAGCCGGCCATGCCGAAGGACTTGGACATCGAGAACATCTCGACGCCGACCTCCTTCGCGCCCGGAGTGGCGAGGAAGCTGCGCGGCTCGCGCCCGTCGAAGACGAGGTCGCCGTAGGCGAAGTCGTGCACGACGGCGGCTCCGGTTTGCCGGGCGTACTCGACGGCTTGTTCGAACGCCCCGTCCGGCACCGCGACCGCGCAAGGGTTGTTCGGGTAGTTGAGGTAGACCGCGGCGACGCCGCCGGCCGGCGCCCGTGAGAACTCTGGAGTCCAACCGCGCGAGGGAGAAAGCGGCAGGAGGCCAGTCCGAGCCCCCGCGAGCGCCGGCGCGGAGGGGTAGTCCGGGTAATACGGATCTGGCAACACGATGGTTTGCCCCTCGTCGGCAAGCACGAGCGCGAGCTCGACAATCGCCGTCTTGGTACCCGGAACGATGGCGACCTCGGAGTCAGGGTCGAGCTCGACGCCGTAGTGGGTGCGGTAGCGATTGGCGAGAGCCTCCCGCAGCTCGGGAATCCCGCGAAACGGCGAGTACCCGTGAACGTCAGGCCGCCGCGCGGCCGCAGTCAAGGCATCGACAACATGCGGCGGTGGGCCAGTCTCCGGATTCCCGCGCCCGAGATCGATGAACGGGTCGCCATCGGTTCGTGCCGTCGCGGCGACACGACCCACCAACGCCCCGAAATACTGCTCAGGGAGCCTCTCGATTCGCGCCGGCCGAATTCGCATCGCGTGATCGTATGGCGAATTGCGCGCGGCGCATCCTCATCCATGCGTGCGTCGAGCCAAAGCGCAAGCGGAAAAGCGCCGTCCGCGCCCCAGGTACGCTCTGCCGGCTCGTCCCTCGAGCACCGAAATGTCGCCCGAGGCCGGGGCATCGCCGGTCGGGTCCTCGACCGCCTCGCCTCTTTGCAGCGTCACCTGCCGCTCGTCGGAACTACCGCAGCCGGTAGCCGTTAGGCCGCATACAGCCGTTTCTGCAAGCAGGATTGTGCGGAACCGCACCAGGGAACATTCTCACACGGTCACCCTTTGCTTGCGATGCGTGTGGCGGATTCCGCCCGGCACGAGCGGGACGAGGTTCCCGGGGCGTTGAACATCGTCTTCCGCGGGAGGACGTTGAGCAGGAGCTTCTCCGCGCGGATCGGATCCTAGGTCTCGCAGCCGATGCCGTTGTGGTTGCCGTCGAAGTGGTGCGGGTCTCGGCCGACGACCCGGAAGTTGCGGTAGGGGATGTCGCTGCAGTCGAGGTCGGGCGGCGGCGGCGGGATGCAGACCCCCGGGTAGGACGGGTCGCACCCGCGCTTGCCCGTCGCGAAGCAGCGGTGCCAGAGGCTGTCCGGCCGCTTCTCGGCTCGCTGATAGGCGCGGTTGTAGACGCCGAGCCGCGTGAACGGACGGTTGTACACATAGACGCGCGCGACGCCGGCCCGCAGCAGCTGGAGGCCGAGGTCGCGGCCGCCCGGGACCCAGACGTACGCGAGCAGGCGGCTGTAGCGGTCCCGCGTTGCCTGGGTCTTGTCGCCCTGAAGCACGACGCGCTTGCTTGCGGCCAGCCGTGCCGTGACGTTCGTCGCGCGTGTGAAGTAGCACTGGCCTCGCTCTGGGGTGTCGACGCCGATCAGGCGGATGCGCTCGCGCCGGCCCGAGGCGAGGGCGACATCGATCGTGTCGCCATCGACCACATGCACCACGCGGCCGCTGAGCTTGAACGAGCCGGCGGGCGTGCCTGCGGCAGTCGCGGCGAGGACGCCGAGCACACACACCGCCGCCGTGGCGAGCAAGAGCCGCATCAGCTCTGAGCGTGGCACTTTCAGGACACGTCCTCAAGGGGCCCGAGTGAAGCGAGGCGGTCAACCGTGGATGGGTGATAGGTCAAGTGACCCCTGGCGGCGATACTCCTTTTGCAACCGAGAGCGCGCCCCGATGCGGCGGGGGCGCCTCGGAAGCGCCAGAGATATCGGTGGGCCCTATGCGGCGGGGCCTGACGAGACTACTGCGGCTCTCCTCACGGGAGACTCAAAGCGGGGCCGGGCGGCGGCCCCGTTTTGCGTGTTATCGGCCGGGTCGCGGAATCCTGCAGTCTAGGTTTCGCTATTAGAAAAGTCCCCCACCTGGGGGACGCCTGGCCGTCCGACTTCGACCACGATCCGCCTTGCGTACTGGACATCTGGGCCGCAGAGATGGACAGATACGCGGGCGTGAAGGGCGGCTGAAGAGCCGCCCTTCTTCTTGGTCCAGCGTAAGTTGGGCTTCATGGCCCGGTACATCGGCCGCGAGAACCTTCGCAAGCGCCTCGAGCAACACCAGGGCGAGTCCGGCCGCACCGTCTATGGCGACGGTGCGGTCGCCATCGAGCTCCCGGAGGAGACGCTCACCGTCCGGCCGCCATTCGGGCTGGGGCACGAAGGCTCGTACGGGGCCGTCGAGCTCGAGCCCCTCTTCGAGGCGCTGGCCGAAGACCACCTCGTCGCGGTGCTCCTCGTTCGTATGGGCGGGTTCGCGGTCGGCGTGTTCGAGGGCGAGCGGCTGGTCGCCTCGAAGGTCGGCACGCGGTTCGTCAAGGGTCGGCACAAGAAGGGCGGCTCGTCGGCGAACCGCTTCCGGCGCCGGCGCGAGAAGCAGGAGCGGGAGCTGATCGACGCTGCGGCCAAGACCGCGGTCGCGGTTTTCGAACCGTGGAGCGAGACGGTCGAGTTCGCGGCGCTTGGCGGCGACCGCCGCGCCGTCGACGAGGTGCTCGACTCCGAGCCGCGCCTGGCCTGGCTTCGCGAGCGCGCGCTGCAGCGCTTCTTCACGACCGGCGATCCGCGTCTCCGGGAGCTACAGCGCCTTCCGTACGAGCTGTATGCCGCCGAAATGACCGAGGGCGCCTTCTAGGCGCCCTCGGGCCACACGACAGGAGGAGGAGCCTTTACCTCTTGCCGTTCCTTCGGTGCTTGCCTTGGTTGCCGTGTTGGTGGTGCTGATTGTGGCCCTCGCCCGAGCCCTGATCGTCGCCACCGCCACATCGGCCGGAGACGAAGACCGCAGCGTTGGTCGAGCTGCCGGTCCCGAGCTGACCGCCGTTGAAGCCGGTCGCCGGGTCGAAGGTGGCGGTGAGGCTGCCGACGAGGCCGGCATGCGACCCCATCGACCAGCCGCCGACGAAGCCGTCGAGCGACCCGGACGTGTCGACCGCCATGAACTTGCCGGCGGTGTGGCCGTCGGCATTGTCGACGCGGAACCGGCCCTGGACGACGCCCAGTCCGGTGGTCGAGTTGTAGAGCGTCCGGGCCTTGACGGTGAGCGTCCCGTTCAGGCGCGCATCCGAGCTCGTCGAGTTGCCGGTGTACGTTGCCCTCGTTCGCGTGTAGGTGCCGTCCGCACCCGTGCAGGTGCCGGAATGGAGATCCGTGACGGTGGCCGCGTCGAAGGTCGCCGAGGCGGCCTGGACGGAGCCGGGCCCGCCGCCGTGCGCGAGGGCGAGGCCTGCGACGGCGAGGGCAGAGACCGAGGCCGCGAGGACGGCCAGCGGCTTGCGAGGCATGGTGTCTCCTTGTTAGCTAACGCTTCTGCATCGGCTTCCGCGGGCTCTTTCCGCGCACCCGTCTCAGGGACGTAGAATCGAAGGCGACCGCTACGAGAGGGGGGAGTGCATGGCCGTTAAGCCCATTCCCGAGGGCTACCACAGCCTCCAGATCTACCTTGCCGTCGAGGACGCCGCGAAGGCGATCGACTTCTACAAGGAGGCGTTCGGCGCGGAGGAGACCATACGGATGCCGGGCCAGGATGGGAAGATCGCCCACGCCGAGCTGCAGATCGGTGATTCGAAGCTGATGCTCTCGGATCCGTTTCCGCAGTCGAGCGTGCGGCCGCCGGCCGAACGAGGCGGGCCGACGGCGTCGGTCTTCATGTACGTCGAAGACGCCGATGCGACGTTCGATCAGGCAACGGCTGCCGGCGCCGAGGTCGCGATGCCGCTCGAGGACATGTTCTGGGGCGACCGCTTCGGGTCGCTGACCGATCCGTTCGGGCACGTCTGGTCGATCGCGACGCACAAGGAGGATCTCTCCGAGGAGGAGATGGCAGAGCGCAGCAAGGCTGCAATGGCCGAGATGGCCAGCAGCTAGGCCTCGGCCAGCCGCTCGGCGACGACAGTCTCACCGGCCGCCCGGACCTCCGGGTGGCCGGTGACTGCCTCGATGAAGTCGGATCGCTCGAGCGCGTAGAGCTTCGAGGGCGTCACGGCTCGCACGGTTGCGGTGCGAGGAACGTCGCGGAGCAGGGCGATCTCGCCGAAGAAGTCTCCGGGGCCCGCGGTCGCTCTGGCGCCGTTGGCGATCTCGAGCTCGCCCTCGGCGACGATGTAGAAGCGGTCGCCGTGCTCGCCGGTGCGGATGACGACCTCGTCGGTCTCCACGTCGAGCGGGATCAGCCTGCCGGCGACGTGCTCCTTCGCGACCATCGAGAGCTGCTCGAACAGCGCGACCTTGCCGAGCAGGTCGAGCTCGACCGTCGGTGCTGCGAACTCGCGGTCGATGGCGCGGAGCTGGCTCCACGTGATCAGGATCAGCACGGGGAGGATCGCTCCGACCGCGGCGAAGGCCGAGCGCGGGCCGAATGCATTCACGATCGCCGGGGCGACGATCGAGCCCACGGCGACGGCGCCCATCACCACGCCCCACGTGATCCCGAGGAGACGGCTCAGGATCTCGTCCGGGACGATGCGCTGGAGCAGCGTGAAGCCGGCGACATCCTCGAGGCTGTTCGCCGCGCCGACGATCATCAGCAGGAGGACGGCTGCCGGGAGATAGGGCCTCGGCGCGAAGAGGGCGATCGGCAGTCCCCAGAAGACGAGCGCGACGCCGAGCAGCGCGGCGAGCCGCTTGCCCTCGACCGTGAGCGCTGCGAAGGCGCCGATCAGGCCACCCGCGCCGAGGGCGGCGGTGAGGTAGCCGACGGAACCGCTTCCCGCGTGCAGGACGCGAAAGACGGCGACCACGATCAGCACGTTCAGGCAGCCGCGCACGAAGCCCTGCGCGCCGAGGAGGAGGATGATCAGCCGGGCCCGCGGCGAGTGCGCGAATTCCCGGAAGCCGTCGGCCACCAGCTCCCCGGCGGTTGTCGCCGCGGGGCCGGGCTGGATCCGGCCCTCAACGCGAACCGCGGCGACAAGCGCGGCGGCGGCGAGCATCGAGGCGGCGGCCGCGGCGAAGACGACCCCTGGATTCCCCGCGGAGACGAGGACCCCGGCGACGAGCGGGCCACCGAGGGTGCCAAGACTCTCGATCGTCGACGAGGCGCCGTTGGACGCGATCAGTTCCTCGGGCGTCCGCGCCAGCGAGGGCAGGATCGCCTGCATCGCCGGGCGGAAGAGGGTGGAAGTGACGCCGACGACGCCGGCCAGGGCATAGATGAGCGCTTCGTTGCGGCCGGAGAAGAACGCTGCCGCCGAGCCGGCGAGCGCGAGGAAGCCGGCGAGCGAGATCGCAAGGAGGAAGCGCTCACGGCGAAAACGGTCGCCGAGGCTGCCCGCCAGTGGGGCGACGAGCGCCGCGGGAAGCATCCGTGCGAGGCCGGCGATCCCGACCGCGGCGGCGCCGCCCTGCGCGTAGGCGAAGACACCGAGCGCGACGAAATGTGCCCATTCCGCTGCGATCGAGGCGCCCCACGCGAGCTCGACTCGCCTGAGATTGCGGCTCCGCATGACCGCGACGAGCGTCGAGGCCGCTTGTGACGGGCGGCTCATACCGAGATTCCGCCCAGCGCGGCCGGGCGAAGTCAAGCGTTGTTGCCAGATTCGGTTTCGTCACAGAGGCGTCACACACTCGTGCACTTTCGCGTGCTCCAATGGGCTTATGAGACGCGCGAACGGCAAGCCGACGGTTCGTCAGGTCTACGCGCTGGCGGCGGCGCTCTGCGAGCGCGCAGGCGAGGAGTTCCCGAAGACGTGGGAGGCTGCTTCGGAGCTGATCGAGCGGTTGCGGGTCGAGAACGGGCACCCGCAGCCGAAGCTCGAGGACGTGCCCTTCAGGCCGCGTGCCCGGCGCGGCTGGGGGAGAGAGGGTGGAGGCGACGGGAGGGCGAGCTCGGTGGCGGCCGGGCTCGCGCGCGAGATGCGCTAGGTGAGTCGAAAAACCTAGGCCGTGAGCGACGGCCGCCTGGCGAAGACGTTCTCGAGCGCAGCCTGAAGGCCGACGGCCAGCGCGCCGGTGAGGACGGCGGCGTCGCCGAGTGTCGAGACCTCGAGCCGGGGCGGAAACGGGAGCCACTCCTGAAGGAGCCGGCCGATCGGATCGAGCAGGAGGTCTCCGTTGGCACCGATGCCGCCTCCGAGGACGACGAGCTCGACGTCGGCGACCGAGGCGATCGGTGCGAGGTGGAGGGCGATCCTCCGGGCGATCTCGCCGACGACTGCCCGAGCGTTCTCGTCGCCGTTGCGGGCGTCCCCGAAGACCGCGCGGGCGTCCGCCTGGCGGGCGGCGTACCGAGACGCGAGCTCGGCGATCTCGGGCGCCGACGGGTCGAGTCGCTGGTCCACGCCGACAAGGGCGAAGTCGATCTCGCCTGCGGCTCCATGGCGGCCTCGGTGCAGCTCGCCGTGGAGGACCATCCCTGCGCCCATGCCGGTTCCGATCGAGAGGAAGACGAAGTCGTCAACGCCTTGCGCGACCCCGTGCCACTGCTCGCCGAGCGCAGCCAGGTTGATGTCGTTCTCGAGCGTCACGGGCAGGTCGAGGGCGCTCTGGAGCTCGTCCGCGAAGGCTCGGCCCTCGAGGCCTGCCACGTTCTCGGCCAGGCGGAGCACGCCGGTCTCGCTCTCCACGACGCCCGGCACGCCGACGACCACGCCGTCGACGCGGTCGGAGTCGAGGCCTGAGGCCGCGAAGAGGGACGAGCGGAGCCGCTCGATGGCCGCGACGGCGTCCGGGACAGCCGCGACGGGCAGTTCCACGTCCTGCCGCGCCCGGATCGTGCCGGCGAGGTCACACACCGCGCCGCGCACGAAGCGTGCGCCCACGTCGAGGCCGAGGACGAGCGCGGCGTCAGGCACCGGCTCGAAGTACACGGCGCCGTAACCCGGCCCGTCGGGGCGCTCCGTCGCCTCGCGCACGAGCCTCGCCTCGAGCAGCGACTGGAGGGCGACCGAGACGGTCGGCTTCGAGATCCCCGAGCGGCGGGAGATCTCCGCGCGCGAGATCGGAGCGCCTTCACGGATCGCGTCGAGCACCGTCCGCTCGTTGAGGTTCCGGAGCAGCGGCGCCGTCGCTCGCGGGCGAGCCTTCATGTGAAGGAGATTAACCCAAGAGGGGTATGTTTCCTAGCTATTGACTCGACCAGGTGATCGTGAAAGAGTCATCTCGTCAATATCTCTAACAAGATGACGACACGAGAGACCGCATGAAACTGGCCGTCATTGGCGGCGGCTCGACCTATACGCCGGAGCTCGTCGCCGGGCTGGCACGCGAGCGGGAGCGGCTGAACCTGCGGGAGCTGGTCCTGCAGGACATCGATTCCGAGCGCCGGGAGGTCGTCGGCGGCCTCGCGGATCGCATGCTCCGTACAGCCGCATACGACGGGAAGCTCTCGATCACGGACGATCTGGACGCGGCGCTCGAGGACGCGTCGTTCGTCCTGGTCCAGCTCCGTGTCGGCGGCCAGGAGGCGCGACTCTCGGACGAGACGGTGCCGCTCGCCTGCGGGTGCATCGGCCAGGAGACCACGGGCGCAGGAGGCCTCGGGAAGGCGCTTCGAACGGTTCCAGTCGTTCTCGAGATCGCAGCACGCGTCCGCGAGCTCGCGGCGCCCGACGCCTGGATCGTCGATTTCACGAACCCGGTCGGGATCGTCGTCCGTGCGCTCCTCGACGAGGGCCACCGCGCGGTCGGCCTCTGCAACGTGGCGATCGGGCTCCAGCGGCAGATCGCGCACATGCTCGGCATCGAGC
>DATDMJ010000049.1:0-3158 GCA_036518855.1 Gaiellaceae bacterium
CGTCGTGCTCGCCGCCGGCTACCTGGTCGTCACGAAGCACAAGGCCAGCACGCCGAGCACGGCGAGCTCGACTCCTGCCGTGACCACGCCGGCGCGCACGACTCCGACGCCGAGCAAGGCGCACACCCACACCGTTACGCCCGTCAAGCTCAACACCCACGGCCTGCCCGTCAAGATCGCCCTCGCTCTGCGGAAGCACTCTGTCGTCGTCGTCTCGCTGGCTCAGCCCGGCGCAGACCTCGACCAGCTCGCCGCCGCCGAGGCCAAGGCCGGAGCGGACGAGATGGGCGCAGGCTTCCTCCAGCTCAACGTCTTTCGCCAGCGGCCCGGCACGGCGATCCTCCGCAAGCTCGGAGTCGTCACGACGCCGGCCGTCCTCGTGGTCAAGCGTCACGGTGGGGTCTACTCGGAGTTCAAGGGCTTCGTAGACCGCGACGTGATCGCCCAGGCCGTCGCCGACGCACGCTGATGAGAAGGGGCGGCCGCGCTCAGGCAGCCGAGGCCGAGCCGCGCGAGCTGTTCGTTCGCAGCGCGAGCCGGCACGGACGCCCCGTGGTCACGATGCGCGCTCGCGATCTCGGCGATGCCTGTGTCGTCGACGTCGAGGTCGAGGGTCGCGACGACGGCACGGAGCCGCGCGCGTACAGCTTCGCCGATGCCCAGCAGGCCAGCACATTCGTGACGGAGGCCGTCGAGGCCCTCGTCTACCTCGGTTGCGAGATCCACGCCTGAGCGGCGCGAGAGAGTAACCAGTGGAGTCGGCACACAGGGACGAGCGCGAGTTCCACGGCGACTCGGAGCCCGGCGCCGACATCATCGCCCTTCCCCAGCTCGAGCGGCTCCCTCCCGATCCCGACTTTCCGGACTCCGGCGCGTCGAGCTTCACCTCGGACAACCGTTCGGCGCGGCTCGAGGCGCTGGAGCTCGTCCGCGCGGCCGTCGAGATCGCCGACCGCATCGAGAAGGACGCGCACGAAACCGCGAAGGATCGGCTCACGCGCACCGAGGAGGAGGTCCGGCTTCGGCGCCTCGCCCTCGACGAGAGGGAGACCCAGCTCGACCACTTCAAGCGCGACCTCGAAGCTGCACGCCACGAGCTGACGCGGATCGAGCAGGAGCTCGGCGAGAAGCGTCAGCAGGCAACCGACGCGGCCCGCGAGGCGCAGGCACGTCTCGCAGGCGCAGAGGAGGAAGCAGCTTCGACGATCAGGGCCGCGACCGAACGCGCCGAGACCTTGCAGGCGGACGCTCGGGCAGAGGCCGAAGCCATCGTCTCCGCCGCCCGCGCCGAAGCCGAGGGGGCGACGGCGAGCATCCGCGCTGAAGCGCACGCGACCCTCGAGGCGGCCCGCGGCGAGTCACACGCAATGGTGGAGGCCGCGCGCGCGGAGGTGGAGGACATGCTCTCCAGGGCGAGCGCGGAGGCAGCGCAAACGGCCGAGAACGCCCGTGTCGCCGCCAACGAGCTCCTGTCGAAGGCGGGTGTCGAGGCGCGGGACATCTCCGATACGGCCCGTCGGGAAGCAGAGCAGCTGCTCTCCACAGCGCACGCGGGCGGGACCGTGCCCGTGGCCGAGCCGGAGCCCGTGGCCGCCCAGCCTGCAGAGGACGAGCTCGAAGAGCCGGAGCCGGCGGTCGAGGTTCAGCCCGAGGGCGGCTTCACGCCGCCGCCGAGCTCTCTCGAGGACCTTGCCGCGGCCAGCCGGCCGAAGCGCTTCAGCTTCAAGAACCAGTAGCCGGGAGGGTCAGCTCGACTCGATGGCGAGCTCGGGCTCGAGACCGAGGAACGTCCCGATCCTGTGTGCCTCGAGCTCGAGCTCCGTGCGGGCCGCCTTTCCGAGGCGGCGCGCGAGTCTGACGCGGAGCTCGATCCGCCGGCCGCGCCTTCGGCGTTCCCACAGTCCCGCGGCGATCCCGTCGACCAGGACGAAACGCACCCCGGCCGGGCCCTCGTAGCGGCCGCGGCCGTGCTTCATGACGAGCTCGCGCACCGCCGCGGGGACGAGCCGGTCGCGCTCGCGGAACCCCATGACGTAGGCGTCGTACTCCGGCAGCAGCCTGACGGATCGCTTTGGGCCGGCGAGCGGGTCGAACGAGTCGTCGCCCGCGAGAACGAACGAGCGGCGGCCCTCGACGCTCACCTCTGTCAGCTCGGCCGCCAGGCCGTCGAACAGCCTCCGCGCGTCCGCCGCCTTGAAGGCGGGGGAGGAGAACCATTCGCAGAAGTCGGCAGGGCGAGCGGGGCCGTAGGTGCGCAGGAAACGACGGCAGACCGCGCGCAGCGCCTCGTCCTCGTCGGTCACCTCTCGCCAGCCGTCGATCCATCGGTCGGGGCGGACGAGAGTGATGCGCGTCCCCTCCGGCGGCCCTTGGCTCAGGTCGCCGAGGAAGAAGGCGAACCCGCTGCGCAGCCGCTCCTGTGCAGCACCGCCGACCCGCTCCACGACCTCCGCTGCGAGCTCGTCGCGTAACAGGCAGCGGTCGTCCAGCACCTCCCAGACGGCGGCCCGAACCGCTTCGACCTCGTCGGCCCCGATCGCCGGGTGGAGCACGCCCGCGGGATCGCGCCAGGCCGCCAGACCCTTGTCGGCCGAGCGCAGGACCGCGCGGCGGGCGGCGAACCAGAGCGGCAGCTCGCCCGCGGGGTGCAGATGAAGCGTTCCGCGCACCGTCCAGGCCTTCACGAGCTCTCGCCGCTCCCACAGCGCCGACCGGACGTCAGCCTGGACGAGCCCTTCGACGCGGGCTGCCAGCTGAAGCTCCGCCGACGCCTGTACCTGGGCGTGCACGCCACACACCGCGCAGGCCACCTCGACGAGCTCGTCCCTCGGCGCGCGCGGTGCCAGCGACGAACGGGCGAGGCGGCGTGCTCGCACCCCGTCCCAGCCGATCTCGAGAGCCCCGTCTTCCGGCACGCGGCGCATGATCGCGCCGTCAGGCGGCGAGCGCTACTCAGATCGTGGTGACGCGGGCGAGCTCTTCGATCGAGGTCTGGCCCGCTGCGACCTTCTCGATGCCGTCGGCCCAGAGCGTCGACATCCCGCTGTTCATGGCTGCGCGCTCGAGCTCCTCGTGGCTCGCCTTGCGCGCCGCGAGCGCCGAGAGCTCCTCGTTCATCGCGAGGAGCTGGAAGACGCCGATCCGGCCGCGATATCCCG